>NZ_AP014624.1:1528817-1834581 GCF_000829375.1 Chryseobacterium sp. StRB126 | reverse complement strand
CACCATTCCGACCGCCGGAAAGTTTTCATCAGAAGCTTTTTTAATCAGATCATTAATACTTGTAGTAGCAGTAAGCGTTGAGAAAACACTGTGGTTGTCAAAATTGAAATATTTTCCTAAATCAATTTCATCAATACTTCCGAAATCCTGTTGTTTCTTCTTATTATGGAAATCAGCAACCTGCCTTCTGATAACAATGTTGAAAGGCTTTATCGGATCCGGATAAAGACTCTTAAAATAAGCTAGCTGGTCTTCTGAAATCTTTAATGTTTCAGCAGGAACAACTCCTATTCTCACCATTTCAAAGAACGCTCTGGCGGTAGCATTTACATCGGCAGCAGCATTATGGGCTTCATCAAATTTATTCCCATACAGTTTTTCATAAAGCTCTTCAAGCTTAGGAGATTTATATCTCCCTCCACGACCTCCTCCTAACTGGCAGAAATCCGTTCCCAGAATCATCGTGTCAGCTTTAGGTTTTTCCTGAAGATTATCTTTTATATTTTTTCTATAGAATTCTGCTCCTACAATATTGTAATCAAATTCAACATTGTGTCCGGAAACTACTCTTATCTTTTCAAGGACCTTTGAGAATTCTTCCAAAACCTCTTGTAAATCACGTCCTTCTTCATTAGCAATTTTAGTTGTAATTCCGTGAATTCGGGCAGCATTAAAGGGAATATCATAGCCCTCAGGTTTTATTATATAATCCTGATTTTCAATTAAATTACCATCATCATCATGTACCTGCCACGCAATCTGAACCATTCTTGGCCAGTTTTCTGAATCCGAAAGCGGAGCATTGAAATTTTTTGGTAAACCTGTTGTTTCTGTGTCAAAAATTAAATACATATAATTTTCTAACTTTTTTATAAAAAAGAGAATGTAAAGTTACTTCATTTTTTCCAATTTATTATCTAGAAAGCCCCAAGACTCATATCATCAATATTTAAAAATTCAACAACTAAATACAATTAACAAATAAAACACAATTAGATAAAAAAACAAACAAATCACTAAACAAAGCGTTATAAAAATTAATTTTTATTTATTCAAAATAACATTTTATAAATATTTTGACTTATATTTGAACCGTTACAATTTTTAATATTTTACTAATCATTATGAAGAAACATCTACTTTTGGCCGGTACTTTAGCCATTTCAATGCTAAGTGCGCAAAACAATGAAGGATTAAAAAGAGAGTTTGAAAGACAAAACAAAGAGAACAACGTTAAGTTTGACTCTTATGTTGCAAAAAAGTATGGAAGCACTGCAAAGTCAGCTGACATTCAGAAAAAAATTGAAGAAGAAAAAGCTAATCTAGCAGGTTTTTTCCTTAACAAGCCTTATTTCTACCAAGCTGATGATCAAAATCAAATTTTGAACACTAATGCAGATGCATTAACTACAGCAGGTAGTGTTGCCGGATTGGCAGGATCTTTCAAAGGAGAAGGAATACTTTATACCATATTTGACGGAGGAAGAATTTATGCCGCACACCCTGCATTTGACAATACAGCTGGCAGAATTACTAACAAAGAAGCTGCTACAAATGCATACAGCGCACATTCTACCGGTGTTGCCAGTATTGTGGGGGCAAAATCATCTCCTCTAACTGCAACAGCAACTGATGGGACAGTACAAACTGGAAATGCAATGGGAATAGCATTAAATTCAACAATGAATTCTTATAGATTTGCTACAACAACCCTACCTGGTAATACAGCTACTAGTACTGTATTTGAAAAAATCCTCATAGCTCAGCCAAAAATTTCTAACCACTCTTATGGAAATAATTCAGGATGGACTATTGCAACTGTTTCCGGTGCAACTGCTCTGGTTTGGAATGGAGATTACTATCCTGCTACCGCTACTGAGCCTTATGCTACTTTTGATCTACAAGGTACCTATTTTACTAATGATCAAAACTATGATAACATTGTATACACTAACCCTACAAATGTTATTGTAAAATCTGCAGGTAATTATTTTGGTATGGGACCAGCCTTACCGGGTGGATCAACAGCTCCTAAGTATTACAAAGACGATAATAATAATCCTGTTTTGTTTACAGCAACAGATACCCTTCCAGCAACAAACTGTGGTAATGGTGGAGACTGTATAGGACCTGGTTCTCTAGCTAAAAACATTATTGTCGTAGCTGCTACAGAAATTATCACGACTAATGACCATAGATATACCACTTCAACAGATGTTGTAAAAGCTGATTATAGTAGTGCCGGACCAAGAGATGACGGAGGTATTAAACCAGATATTGCAGCTCCGGGATCAGATATATGGATGGCATCAACTGCGGAAAACACTGTTGGAAGCGTTGCTTGGCAAATCAACAGTGGAACTTCAATGGCTGCACCACAGGTAACAGGGATTATCGGACTTTGGATGCAAATATATAAATCAATGTTTAACAATGCAGATATGAGCGCTGCCACAGCTAAAACATTGATGGTACATTCAGCATCTGAAGCAGGAACTGTAGGCCCTGATGCGTGGTACGGTTGGGGATACATCAACGCAAAAAAAGGAGCTGAACTTTTAGTTGGAAAATCTAATAATACTATAATATTCAATGAGGAAACCCTAAACAACGGAAGTACAAACACCCAAATAGTAAATGCTTCAGGAAGCGAACCTCTTAAAGTAACTATTTCCTGGATTGACCCAGAATTTAAGCTTCCTGGAAATATCAGTTGGGAAGCTGCGTACAATAACCGAAACTCTAGACTTATAAATGATTTAGATTTAAGAATTACTGACACCACTAATAATACAGTATATATGCCATGGAAGCTTAATGCTGTTAATCCAACAACTCCTGCAACTAAGGGTGATAATACTGTAGATAATGTAGAGCAAGTAGTTATTGAATCTCCTGTAGCAGGAAGAAGTTACAAGATTGAAGTCCTTCACAAAGGAACACTGGTGAACAACGCTACACCAGGTGTTACAGCTCCTCAAAAATATTCAATTATTGTTACAGGACATACCGCAGGATCTTTAGGAACCAAAGAAGGTGCTAAAGCTTTAAGCGGACTTACTGTAGCTCCTTCTATTACCAAAGATGTAACTAATATCTTAAACGCTCCTAAGAAATCAACATTCACTATCTATGATATGTCTGGTAAGAAATTACAAAGCGGAAATATCAACAGTGATAAAGAAGCTATTAATTTATCTGCTCATCCAAAAGGAATTTACATTGTTGAAGTAAAAACTGAAAAAGATGTAGTGACCAAAAAAGTGATTAAAGAGTAATATCTTACACAATATAAATTTATAGAGGATACTGACAGATGTCGGTATCCTTTTTTATTTTTTACTAGACCTCATATTCTTTTTCATTAGAATTCATATTCAATTAGTTACCTTACACCTATACCCTGTCTCAACCTGAACGAAAATAAAACTAGAAAAATTAAAAATAATTTAAATTTTTAAATCAAAAACAAAATAAAATCTAATAAACAATGTAAAAAATAAAATTACAAACACTAAAAAAGGAAATAAAATACAACATTCATATATTTGAAAAAGCACAACAACCTTTAAACATTTATCAAATATTATGAAGAAAATCTTTATTTCGATCAGCACTTTGATTATTTCGTTAACAAATGCACAAAAAAATAATGAAATACTGGAAAGAAAATTTGAAAACCAGAGAATTGAAAACAGTAAAAAGTTTGATGCTTACATAACCAAGCGCTATGGACAAGACAGAAATCCGGAAGATTTAAAAGAAATTGAAAAGCAAAGAATTAGTTTAGCCGGATTTATTGAAAACAAACCTTATTTCTATAAGGCCTATGATCAGGACCAGATTATGAATTCTAATTCCGACTATTTACAAGGAGGTACGATTAGCGGCTTAACAGGTTCATTTAATGGTGAAGGTATTAAGTTTACTATTTTTGACGGAAGCTCTATTTCTGGTACTCCAGGAAGAGTATTTGATGGTCACGTATTTTTCAACAATGCTACAGGCAGAATAAGTAATAAAGAAGCTACCACTCTTATATATGGAGATCACGCAACATCTGTTGCCGGCTTTATTGGAGCCAGAAATTACCCTTATACTGTCACCCTTAATAATGGTACCACCAGAGCTGTAAATTTCAAAGGCATTGCTCCTAATTCAACTATAGACGCTTATGCTTTCTTACAAACAACATTACCTGGTGAGACAAGCCCAAGCACTGTTTTTCAAAAAATAATTAAAGCACAGCCTAATATTTCCAATCATTCGTATGGAGCTAATTACGGTTGGAGTGAAGGAGCAGTCAATGGAGCAGCTGCTTGGATATGGAATAGCGCTTTTACCAGCCCAAATACTTCTTATGATGCACAAGGTACTTATCATAATAATGACAGGGATTATGATCAAATTGTTTACAATAATCCCTCATATATCATCGTAAAATCTTCAGGAAACTCTTACGGAGATGGCCCAAGCACAGCTACCAGTACTTATAAAAAATATTATGAAGATGATAATGGAAATCTGGTAGAATTTGCATCAACAGATACATTACCTCCCAACAACTGCTCCCAAGGATATGACTGTATTGGTATTGGCTCTTTGGCAAAAAACATTATTGTAGTAGGAGCCACTAACAGAATTACAACTAATGAAGGAAGATATACATCCTCAACAGACGTTATTCATTCTTCTTATAGTAGTGCCGGACCAAGAGATGATGGTGGTATAAAACCTGATATTAGTGCTGTAGGAACATCTGTAGCAAGTGCCAGTTCAGAGAATAACACAACGGGAAGCCAGAGCCTTACGGTAGGTAATGGCACTTCTTATTCAGCACCTGTTGTTACAGGGATTATTGGATTATGGACACAGATTAACAAACAATTATTTTCTGGAAATCTTTTAAATGCAGCTTCTGCAAAAACACTCATGATCCATTCTGCTTTAGAAGCAGGAAACCCAGGCCCTGATCCACATTTTGGGTGGGGATTTATTAATGCTAAAAAAGGTGCAGAATTGCTTGTAGGAAAATCTAACAATACTGTTATTTTCAACGATGAAACATTAAACAACGAAATCCCTAATACTAAGACAGTTAAAGCATCCGGGAGTGAACCATTAAAAGTAACTATTTCATGGACAGACCCTGAATTCACAAACTTTACAAGCCAGTGGGTGAATGTTCACAACAATAGAACATCTAAGTTAGTTAATGATTTGGATTTAAGAATTGTTGACACCACAGACAACACCACCTATCTTCCATGGAGACTTGATTACAACAATCCTATGACTGCGTTAAAAGGAGATAATACAGTGGACAATGTTGAACAGGTAATTGTAGACGCTCCGGTAGCCGGAAGAAATTATAAGATCGTCATTAATAATAAAGGAACCCTGAAAAACAATACAGGTGCTAATGCTCCTCAAAATTATTCTATCATTGTAACAGGGCATAGTGAAGTACTAGGAACCAAAGAGTCTAAAGCGGGAGTTTTAAGCAATCTAGCTGTTGCTCCTTCCGTTACAAAAGATGTAATAAACATCCTGAAAGCACCTAAAAAATCTACCTTCACAATTTATGATTTGTCCGGTAAAAAATTACAAAACGGCACCATCAACAGTGACAAGGAAGTAGTTGATTTATCGGCTCATACAAAAGGAATTTACATCATTGAAGTAAAAACCGACAATGATGTTATTTCTAAAAAAATCATTAAGGAATAATCAACAAATTCATATTTTTTTTGCAAAATACTAACAACTGTTAGTATTTTGTTTTTTTTATATATATTTGCTTCCTATGGAAAATACACTTCACGAAAAAGTTTCTCAGGATATTTTACTTAAAGCGTACAATCATATGATGCTTGCTAAGGCAATGGCCGACATTTATGAGGAAAACAGAAACATCTGTAAATACGTTCATAGTACTTCAAGAGGCCACGAAGCCATCCAATTAGCAACCGCCTATCAATTAAAAAAAGAAGACTGGGTTTCTCCTTATTACAGAGATGAAAGCATTCTTCTGGGTATTGGTTTTGAACCTTATCAATTGATGCTTCAATTACTGGCTAAAGCTGATGATCCTTTTTCAGGAGGTAGATCCTATTACTCCCACCCCTCAAGCAGAGATGAAGACAAACCTAAGATTATTCACCAAAGTTCTGCAACAGGAATGCAGACTATTCCTACAACCGGTGTTGCCCAAGGAATAAAATATATCCAGGATTTTGATCTTCAACAGTTTGAAAACAATCCTGTAGTGGTATGTAGTCTTGGTGACAATTCTGTAACAGAAGGTGAGGTAAGTGAAGCATTGCAATTTGCAGCATTGCATCAACTTCCAATCATTTTTCTTGTTCAGGATAATGAATGGGGAATCTCAGTAACGAAAGAAGAAGCCAGAACATGTGATGCTTACGATTTTGTAGCTGGATTTACTGGATTAAGCAGAATGAGAGTTGACGGAACTGATTTCGTGGAAAGTTTCGAAGCCATGAAAAAGGCTGTTGACTTTGTACGAACTGAAAGAAAACCTTTGGTTGTGTGCGCAAAAACAGTACTGATCGGACACCATACTTCAGGAGTAAGAAGAGAATTCTATAGAGATGAAGAAGATTTAACAAAACATAGAGCTAAAGATCCGGGAGAAATCCTTAGAAAACAATTACTGGAAACAGGCGCAGACGAGGATCTTTTAAAACAAATTACAAAAAAGACGCGCCTTGAAGCTGAAGAAGCTTTTGAAAAAGCTAAAAATGCAGAAGACCCAAAACCTGAAACCGTAATGCAGCACGTATTTGCTCCTACTCCAATTACTGAGGAGATTGGAACCCGTGAACCTGCTAACGGAGAAAAGATTGTGATGGTAGATGCTGCCATTCATGCGATACAGGAATTGATGTGGAAACATCCTGAAGCTCTTCTTTATGGACAGGATGTGGGTGAAAGAATTGGCGGAGTTTTCCGTGAAACAGTAACTCTTGGAAAAAAGTTTGGAAGCAAGAGGGTTTTCAACACAGCCATTCAGGAAGCCTATATTATTGGTTCTACAGCCGGAATGAGTGCTGTAGGCCTGAAACCGATCGTTGAAGTTCAGTTTGCGGATTATATTTATCCTGGAATCAACCAATTAATTACAGAAATTTCAAAATCAAACTATTTAAGCGGTGGAAAATTCCCTGTAAGCAACATCATCCGTGTTCCTATCGGAGCTTATGGTGGCGGTGGACCTTACCATAGTGGAAGTGTTGAAAGTATTCTGGCTAATATTAAAGGTATCAAAATAGCATACCCAAGTAATGCTGCAGACTTTAAAGGTCTTTTAAAAGCTGCTTACTATGATCCAAACCCAGTGGTTATGCTTGAACATAAAGGATTATACTGGAGCAAAGTTCCGGGAACTGAAGATGCGAAGACCATTGAACCTGCTGAAGATTATATTTTGCCATTCGGAAAGGGAAAAATCATCATAGAAGCTAATAAAGATGAAACAGAAAAAGGAAGAACCTTATTAGTTGTAACTTATGGAATGGGGGTTTACTGGGCAAAAGAAGCGGCTAAGAGCTTTAACGGAAAAGTTGAAGTGATAGACTTAAGAACCATCATACCTTTGGATGAAGAATTGGTGTTTGAAAGAGTCAAAGTTCATGGAAAATGTATTGTTTTGACAGAAGAGCAACTTAACAACTCCTTTGCAGAAGCATTCGCACACAGAATTTCTAAGAATTGCTTTAAATATCTGGATGCTCCGGTAGAAACCATGGGAGCCTTGGATGTTCCGGCAGTTCCTATCAATCTGATACTGGAAAAAGAGATGCTTCCAAATGCGGAAAAGCTTTCCAAGAAGATCAAAGAAATATTACAATATTAAATCAATATAAAATGAGACCTCTACAATTATTTAGAGGTTTTTTTATGCTTTTTTTTCATTACTTTTATTTAATATTATCAAACTCAATTTTAGAACATTATCCCTTAAATAAAACCAAAACATGAATTTATAACAGACATTATCTGATAACCCATCCTAAAGTTTGGTATTTATTTTGCCTGCACACAAAAACACAATTTTCTTTATGATCACTACAAAATACGTCAATTATAAACAGGTTCTCAATCTATCCGGTATACATCTTATCTTAATCTCTATCTGGTGCACTCTGATTGCTGTCTTTTTCTATTTCTTTAACTGGCACTGGATGACCATCCCATGGGTTCCCGTAGCATTGATTGGTACTGCAGAAGCCTTCTTAGTAGGTTTTAAAAATAACCAAGCTTATGACCGGCTTTGGGAAGCCAGGAAAATATGGGGCGGAATTGTAAACTCTAGCCGTTCATTTGCTTCCATGGTACAGGCTTTTGATACTAAAAATGAAGAAATAGGTATTTTTGATCTTGAAGATCGTAAGAAAAAGATCATTAACCGTCATATTGCATGGCTCTATACATTTCGTGAACAACTTTTGGTACCAGCAGAATGGGAGCATATCAGTAGTGAAAATAATAAATTCGGGAATATCAATCTCAGAAGAAACAGATTGATTAAAGCAGGTTTTCCAGATTACGGAAGAGCTCCTATTTTCTTACATAAATATCTTTCAGAAGAAGAATATGAGTTGAAAAGTGAATATAAAAATTTTGCGACCTACCTGATCTCACAACAGGCTAAAGATATTAATGAGTTAAAAAACATGAATGCCATCACAGATTTCAATCAGACCCAGCTACAAAACAGTCTGAATGAGTTTTATGGTTTTCAGGGACAGGCAGAAAGAATTAAAAAATTTCCTTCGCCAAGACAGTTTGCCAGTACAGCATTTGTCTTTAATATCCTTTTCATTACCCTCCTTCCCTTAGGACTTGTGAATGAGTTTGCTAAGCTCGGAGATTGGGGAATCTGGACCTCTATTCCTTTCTGTATTATTATCGGATGGATCTATATTATTATGGAATTAGTAGGAGACTATTCAGAAAATCCTTTTGCAGGACTAATGTTTGACGTTCCCATGCTTTCCATCTGCCGAACTATTGAAATTGATCTTCTTCAAATGATGGGAGAAAGAGATCTTCCTGATCCAATTGCATCTAAAAACGGAGTCCTTGTCTAATGATGAGTAATGAATAATAACAGAAAGCTTAAGGAATAAAATCTCTTACAAAACAATTGCTGTTGTATTTTTTACTTCAGAAATCATAAATGAGCTGTGCGTGCTTGCGATGTGTTGAAGTGTCGTAAGCTTCGTCAGCATAAAATTCCGATAGTCTCCCATATCTCTTACTCCTATTTTAAGAATATAATCGTAGTCTCCACTTACATGGAAGCATTCGGTTACTTCCTGAAGATTCATCACTTCTTTTTCAAACTGCAGAACAAATTCTTTCTTATGTTGTGTTAATTTCACATGGCATAAAACGATAAACTCTCGTTTCACCTTTTTTCTGTCCAACAAAGCAACATATTTAGAAATCACACCTGCATTTTCCAACTTTTTTACCCGCTCATAAACAGCAGTAACTGATAATCCAAGCTTGCCGGAGAGCTCTTTGGTGGTTTGCTTACAATCTTCCTGCAAAAACAGTAGCAGTTTTTTATCAATATCGTCAAGTTCCATAGATAAATTTTTGGTGGAAATTTAATATTTCCGAAGATAGCAATTATATTTTCTAAATAAACAATATTTCACAGTTTTATATTCTATAAATTCAATTTTATGTTGTAATAATTAGGAAAATAGCGCAAATTAGGCTGGTAAAATAAAAACAATGCTTATGGAAAACTTTAACGCAGCCAATGAGATCCAGGATCTTCAGTATTTTGGCGAATTCGGGGGTGTAAACCCTTCTATTTCTGATAGTTCCACCTATACTTTCCTTTCTGCAAAGACTATGTTTGATACCTTTGAAGGAAATGCGGAAGGATGCTACCTATATTCCAGACATTCATCACCCATGAATCTTTATCTGGCTCAGGCTTTGGCAAAAATGGAAAATACAGAATCAGCCAACGTTACGGCATCCGGAATGGGAGCTATTACTTCCGTTTTGATGCAGATATGCAAAAGTGGAGACCATATCATTTCCAGCAGAACCATTTATGGGGGAACCTATGCCTTCCTTAAAAACTTTTTACCCCAGTTCAATGTAGCAACAACTTTCGTGGACATCAATAATTTTGAGTCTATCGAAAACGCAATCACTCCTGATACAAAAGTAATCTACTGTGAGAGCGTAAGCAATCCTTTACTTGAAGTGGCAGATCTTAGAAAACTTTCTGAAATCTGTAAAAAACATAATTTAAAACTGATTGTAGATAATACATTTTCACCGCTTTCTATCTCTCCTCAGTTATACGGAGCAGATGTTGTAATCCACAGCTTAACGAAATTCATCAACGGAAGCAGCGACACTGTTGGTGGTGTATATTGCAGCACTCAGCCATTTATTGATGATACTAAAAATGTAAACTCCGGGGCATGTATGCTGCTGGGACCTACTATGGACAGCTTAAGAGCCTCAAGCATTCTGAAAAACCTGAGAACCCTTCATATCAGAATAAAACAACACAGCCACAATGCCCTGTATCTTGCTGAAAGATTTGAGCAGGATGGTTTAAAAGTGTCCTATCCGGGATTGCCTTCTCATAAGAATCATGAACTCATGAAAAGTATGATTGATGAAGAGTACGGATTCGGAGGGCTATTAACACTGGATGCCGGAACTACAGAAAAAGCCAATGAACTAATGGAAATGATGCAGACAGAAAACCTTGGTTATCTGGCCGTGAGTTTAGGGTTCTACAAAACTCTGTTCTCCTGCTCAGGAAAATCAACTTCATCCGAAATTCCGGAAGAAGAGCGTGCTTCAATTGGTATTTCTGATGGATTGATCAGATTCTCTATCGGTTTGGACCACGACATTAAAAGAACTTATCATAAAATGAAAGAATGCATGCTGAAAGTAGAAGTTCTTAACCATGAAAACATCTCTATATCCTAAATTTTATTGTACAAAAGCAGGCTGTTTCACTTGAAACAGCCTGCTTTATTTTTTATTAGGTTTTGGTTAAAGCCAATATTTATTTTTACTGTAAACGGGCTAAAGCCAGTTTCTATTGAATATATTTTGGTATATTTCGTTTAAAACAAGAAAATAAAACATATAGAGGCCATTCCAATAGCCGGAAAAAGCATCTGCAAAATTTGCGCAATCTGGGTAAAAAAAAAAGCATTAAACCCTATAGATTATAACAAAAATTAGCATTACTTCTTATGATAGTGATTTGGAAATGCATCCTCAGGCTTCATTCTCAAAACATTCAGCAAAATCCAGGATTTCAGGAATCCATATCCGTAAGAAAACATCTGAATATAAGTAGAAATCACCGCCATTCCGGCAATACTGATATTTTTAGTCAGTAACAATGCATGAAAGAACACCAGAAAAGTATATAATCCGTAGAAAGAAAGAATAAATCCTTTTCCCATGATAAAATATTCAATAAATCCCATGATGTAACCTAACATAAATAAGGTAGGAAACGCAAAGGATATTTTCACATAATTAGGATGCCTCTGATTAAGAATGGGTCTCGCACAGCCAAACTGATACACCTGTTTCGAAAATTTTCCAAAGTCTACCCTACGTTTATGATATACTGCAATATCATCAAAAAATGCAGTTGTAAATCCGTTTTCCCAAAGGGTCATCGATAGATCCGGATCCTCTCCTATTCTCATTTCGGAAAAGCCACCTACTTTTTCAAAAACAGCCTTTTTCACACCCATATTAAAACTTCTGGGCTGAAACTTTGAAACCGCTTTCTTACTTCCCCTGATTCCTCCAGTGGTAAAAACAGAAGTCATGGAATATGAAATCGCTTTCTGCATCAGGTTGAAACCTTTGTGGGCTTTATCTGCTCCGCCAAATGCATCACAAGGAATCGTCAGGAGATCTTTTTTAATATGTTCGATATAATCTTTTTCAACAATCACATCACTGTCAACAAATACCAGCCATTCGTTGGCTGCTCTTTTTGCGCCATAGTTTCTCGTAAGCCCCGGGCCAGAATTATCTTTTCTAAAATATTTGATATCTAAAATCTCTTCAAAATTCTTAATTGTAGGTTTCAGATCGATGATTGATCCATCATCAACGATAATGATCTCAAACTCTTTATCTGTCTGCTGGGTAAGGGAGGTCAGCAGCTCAAAAAGTTCATCTTTTCGGTTGTAAATGGCAACGACAATGGAAATAGTAGGTTTCAAATTGAAAATTTTTCAAAATTACTTATTCACAGAACAACCTACAAACAGTTTAACAGCTTATTCAGAGAAATTAATGGTATATAATTCTATTTTCTTTAATACATGGAGATTACAAATGAAATTCTAAGCCAAGTTATTTGACATTTTAAACAAAATAAACATGAGGAATCCCTCCTAATTTTGCTATAGAAATTTAAAACAACAAAAAAATGGAACCAACTATCAGCTCATTGCAGCAACCTATTCAATCTGGCTTTAATGCATTTTCAACAGCTCAGGAAGTTATTCAAGGAATTGATCTTACCGGAAAAAATATTATCATTACCGGCGGTTATGCAGGCATTGGTCTTGAAACCACAAAAGCCCTTACTTCAGCCGGAGCGCATGTTATTATTCCCGCCAGAGATATTGAAAAAGCAGAGAAAAACCTTACGGGAGTTGAAAATTTTGAACTTGAGAAAATGGACCTGATGGATCCGGCATCCGTAGATTCTTTTGCAGAAAGATTTGTCGCCTCGGGCAGAAGCCTGGATCTCCTCATTAATAATGCAGGAATTATGTGGGTTCCTCTCCGCAGAGACGCCAGAGGTTTTGAATCTCAACTGGCAACAAACTATCTCGGACAGTTTCATCTTACCGCAAAACTATGGCCGGCTCTGAAAAAAGCAAATGGCGCAAGAGTTATAAGTGTTTCGTCTTATGGACATCAGATGTCTTCTTTTAATTTCGAAGACCCCAATTTTGAGAAAAGAGATTATGACACACTTTCCGGATATGGGCAATCCAAAACAGCCTGTAATTTATTTGTGGTAGAACTTGACGAGAGGGGAAAAAAATTCAATATCAGAGCTTATTCTCTTCACCCGGGTTCTGTATACGGAACTGATCTGGGTAGAGAAGAACCTCTTGAACTTTTTAAACAGCTTGGAACACATGATGAGAACGGAAATATCAAACCGGAAGTTGAAGCACGATTGAAAACCTTAGCACAAGGAGCAGCAACAACAGTCTGGTGCTCTGTAAGTCCCCAGCTCAACGAAATTGGTGGAGTGTATTGTGAAAATTGTGATATTGCAGAGATCGACAGAGGACAGATTGAGCACAGGTTTGATGAACCGGCTACCATCCGCGGAGTACAGCCTTATTCTATTGACAAAAAGAATGCAGAAGAGTTATGGAAACTGAGTGAAGAGATGTTGGGATTCCGCTTTGATGCCAAATAATTGTTTTTTAAATACATTTGTAATGAAAAACTTTTGACAATGGATTTCCAGATACAATACCTCACACCGGATATCAAGCTTTCCAGTTATGATGATAAGCTATTCAAAACGGAAACGGTTTTTGAATATCATATGCTGGTCTGGTTTATATCAGGAGAAACGAAAATTATTCAGGCCGATAAAACTTATTTGTTCAAAGCTGGAGATATTTTTCTGATCCCGAGAAATCATCTTGCCACGATTATCAACTATCCAAAAGACGGGCTTCCTCATAAAGCGGTGGTTATGCATCTTACAACAGAACGCCTGAAAGCGTTTTACAGCTCTGTTGATAATCAAAAGAAAACAGGATATCGGGAATCCAGTATTTATAGCTTTAGCAGTCATCCGCTTCTGAACAGCTGCCTGGCCTCTCTCATTCCTTATTTTGAAATACAAGGTTCATTTCCTGAAAATATAGCTCATTTAAAGATCACTGAAGCCATTAGTATTTTAAGGGAAATTGATCCTGATATAGATTCTGTACTTGCAGATTTTGACGAGCCGGGAAAAGTGGATATGATTAGTTTTATGGAAAAAAACTATATGTTCAACATGCCTTTGGAACGATTTGGATATCTGACGGGGAGAAGTTTATCAACATTTAACCGTGATTTCAGAAAGATTTTTCAAACCACTCCACAGCGATGGCTTACTCAAAAGCGTCTTGAACTGGCCTATTATCATTTATCCGAAAGAAATAAAAAGCCTTCAGATGTTTTCCTGGAAGTAGGCTTTGAAGACCTGTCCCATTTTTCACATGCTTTTAAAAAACAGTATGGCTTTGCTCCGTCACTGGCACGATAAACAAAATAGGTTGTACAAATGTATACAACCTATTTTGTTTATTTCGATTAAACTAATAATCTGTTACACTTATTTTTTCTGTGAAACATCTGAATCTTTTGTTTCTTTCTTTTGAGATATTACATTATGATTTAGAGCCTTTCTTTTAGGTTTTGAATCTGATGATTTTGATCCGGAACTAAACAGGCCGAATGCATCCAAAACTATATCAAATATATCAAGAAAATTCCAGGACATCTCTGATCGTTATTTATCTTCCAATTTATGTATTTTCTTCGTTCCTTCATACATTTCGTACTGTAAAAATCTTGTTTCCAGTTTTCCGTTGAAAAGCTTGATTTTTCTTGAAGGACGTAACCCAATCTTTTTCACCGCTTCCAGATCAGATGAAATTAACCATGCAAGGGTGTTGGGATAATTCGTTTTAAATGTGTCTCCTATTTTTTTATAGAAATCATCATCATTAATGGAAATTCTCTCATCATATGGAGGATTGAATACCATTAATAACGGGAACAATTCTTTTTTGGAATCAAAGAAGTTCTGTTTTTTAATTTCGATAACATCTTCCATTTCTGCTGCTTCTACGTTCATTCTTGCAGCATTCAGCATTCTTGCATCAATATCATAGCCAACAATTTTTCCGTCAAACTGTCTGACTCTGTTAATTCTGAATTCCTTAATTTTCGAAAACAATTCTGCATCATAATTATTCCAGTTCTGGAATCCGAATCTCTTTCTGAAAATCTGAGCCGGAAGATCCATAGCAATCATCGCCGCTTCAATCAGTAATGTTCCTGAACCACACATTGGATCAAGGAAATTTCCTTTTCCGTCCCAACCTGCCAGCTGAAGCATTCCGCTAGCCAGAACCTCATTGATAGGTGCTTCTCCCTGTTCTCTTCTGTATCCTCTTTTAAACAAAGGATCTCCTGAAGAATCCATTGAAATCATCACCAATTCTCTGTCAATATGAAGATGGAATTTGATATCCGGATTTCTCGTTTCTACATTCGGACGTCTTTTGAATTTTTCCTGGAAATAATCCACGATGGCATCCTTCATTTTTAAAGTCACAAACTGAGAATGTTTGAACGTTTCGGAGTTTACCGTCGCATCAATAGAGAAAGACTGATCAACATCCATGAAGTTTTCCCATTCAAATTTGAATAGTCTGTCATAAAACTGATGCTGGTTAAAAGCCTTAAACTCATGAATTGGCACTAAAATTTTCAATGCTGTTCTCGCAGAGTAATTGATTTTGTAAAGAAAACCAAGATCTCCTTCACAATTTACTGCTCTGTTTTTAATTTCGACATTTCTTCCGCCCAGTTTTTTGACTTCTTCTGCCAGAATTTGCTCCAATCCGAAGAATGTCTTTATCTGTATTTTAATATTTTCTGTATCCATAAGTATGAATTAAAAGATTTAAAGTTTTAAAAATTAAAAGATTAGCTATCCAACTTCTTGTCCAATTGAATTTTTCAATCTCTTAATGTTGTAAAATACTTTGCTTTTAAGACCACAAATTTAGTTATTTTTGCATTATGGAATGGTTTGAATCTTGGTTTGATACCCCTTATTATCATTTGCTTTATAGCAACAGAGACTATACTGAAGCAGAAAACTTCATTACAAAGCTCACTGCGGACCTTCAGTTGCCGCCTCAGTCGAAAATCATAGATCTTGCCTGTGGAAAGGGAAGACATTCTGTTTTCCTCAACAAATTAGGATATGATGTTTTGGGACTGGATCTTTCAAGACAAAGTATTGAATCTGATAAACAGTATGAAAATCAAACCTTGATTTTTGAAGTTCATGATATGAGAAATCCAATTGATGCAGACCCAATGGATGCTGTTTTCAATTTATTTACAAGTTTTGGGTATTTCGATAATGAAAATGATGACAAAAAGGTATTTCAATCTGTATATAATGCGTTGAAGCCCGGAGGATACTTCGTTCTGGATTATCTCAATGAGGAATATGTAAGAAATACAATGGTTCCTGAAACGGTGATTACCCGTGGTGATATTGATTTTAAAATTCTGAAAAAGATAGAGGGAAGGCATATCATCAAAGATATCCGTTTTGAAACAGAAGGTCAATCTTTTCATTTCTTTGAAAAAGTAAAACTTCACACTTTGGATGCTATTCATACCTATGCTTCAGAATGTGGTTTTGAAAGAGTAAAAATCTGGGGAGATTACCAGCTGAATCAATTCAATAAAGAAAATTCCCCACGTTGCATCAATTTATTTAAGAAAAAATAATGATAACAGTACTTTTACTGATCTTAAGTGTAATAGCCGGAGTTTTTCTGGGAAAACACTTTGGTAAAAAGGAAAAGCTGGCTAAAAATCTATTGGTATTAAGTGCAGGTTTCCTGATCACGATCTGCTTGAACGAAGTTTTTCCGGAGGTTTATACATCTTCAGTAGGCAGCAATCTGGGAATATTCGTTATTGCGGGAGTTCTTCTGCAAATGATTCTGGAAGCGCTTACCAAAGGCTTTGAGCACGGACATTTCCATCATCATGGCGAGCACAATATTCTCCCAATGGCTTTAATGGTCGGACTTTTTATTCATGCATTTATTGAAGGAATTCCATTGGCTAATGAAAAACATGAACTGTCTCCTTATCTTTTAGGAATTGTATTTCATAATCTTCCTATTTCATTTATTTTGGGAGCGTTTTTATTCAACAGAAAAAGGGAATCAAAAGGTTCATCGTCCTACCCTTCTCTATTAATCGTAGCTCTTTTTGCACTGGCTTCCCCTATGGGAATGTTATTGGGAAATTATTTCAATCCAAACCTTCAGCCTTATTTTCTGGCTATTGTAGGTGGAATTTTCCTTCACATTTCATCAGTGATTATTTTCGAAAGCAATAAGAACCACAATATTGACTGGGTTAAAATAGGACTCGTAGTATTAGGCGTTTCCCTTGCTCTGATTATGCATCTCTTCCATCATCATTAAAACTTATTTTTAAACATAAAAAAGCTCTGAATTTTAAAATTCAGAGCTTTTATTTTATGGCCATTTATTACAGAATGTTTAGAATTTCCAACCTACTGTAACAAAGAAATTATTTCTAATGTTTTTAACTTCTGAAACTACTGAAGCAGAAGATGCAACATCGAAGTCTCCGGAATAATATCCTGTTCCTGCACCAGCATCACCATATAAAAACGGATTCTTATAGTTAGAGGTAATATTTTGATATGCAGCATCTACATAAAACTGCCCGAAATCATACCCAATACCTGCTCCTATTGTATTTCTTGAACCTAAGATCATATCACTATAGTTGGTATTTCCAATAGTTCCAGCATTGTTGTATGCATTAATTGAAAAGGCATCGAAAGGACTTGAAGCATAAGAATAACCTCCTCTTAGTCTGAAGTTTTGAATTCTATATTCTGCACCTACTTTTACTTCCGATACATTTTTGTAAAGGTCATTGAAAAATGAGTTCAAATCTGTTTCTGCTCCACCCTTTACTGTATATTTGGGTTTAGTAAGTCCTAAAGTATAGTCTACATTCAATGCAAAGTTTTTATTAGGAACAAAAGCAGCACTCACCGTAGCTTTCATAGGAGATCTAAATGATCTGTCTTCACCATAGTTTTGATAATAAATGTTATTATTATCATCTTTATTCGCATAATATTCAGTAAAGGCTCTGTCAATATTCCACCAAGTCGGAGTTTCTAAAGACACCCCTAATCTCACTTGATTGCTAACCTTCCCAATGACCCCAACACTTGCAGAGAAACCGTTTGAACGTTCAGAATAAGGAGTAAACTGCTTTTTATAACTGTCTACAGAATTATCTAAATCCAAACCAAATGCAGCATGCTCACTTTGATCAATACTGGCATAGTGGAAATTTAATCCTGCACCTATATAAAAACGATTTTCATAGTTGGCTCCAACACCAATATTCATTTTAGACTGATCACCCAATCTATCATAATTATGACCTAAATAAGACATTTTCCCAATAACATTATTTCCATTGGAATCTACAAGATTTTTAGGAATTATTACATTAGGGTTTCCCGGAGATTCCACATAATTTTCAATAGATTGATTGGAATAATTCACCCCAATATTGATGAATTTCCAACCAGTCTTCGACATCAATGGAATAGCAATTACTCCTCCTGCATTTCCTATATCGGTTTTATTAACTGTATACTTTACTGAAGAGCCTGCTAATGAACTTGTATTTTTGTTACTGTTAATAGACAACGTCCCTGAAGCATCTCCTGAAATAGCAACCCCTAAACCTGCAGGGTTTGTTAATAATGAACTTGCATCCCCACCTAATGCTCCATTTGCTCCTGCCATTGCATTAAACTTGGAAGAACCAACATTAGGGGAGTTTGAGTAAATCTCAGCAGAGTTTTTAATCACTGATATATCCTGAGCCTGCGCAAAAAAAGCAGCAGAGATGCTCATTAATACTAAAGATTTTTTTAACATTATTTTTTTAATAGTTTTATATGAAGTTGAATATTATCTGAAGCCACCGGACCTAAATCCACCGCCACCACCGGATGAACCGCCTCTAAAGCCGCCACCGCCTGATGAACCACCAGATCTGAAACCACCACCGGAATTATTATTAAATCCGCCACTGTTTCTAAAACCTCCGGAATCACCGGATCTAAAACCGCCATTGTTGTATCTTGGCTGTTGTGGAGGAGTAGAATTACGGAATCCACCTGAACTTTCATTTCTGAAACCACCATTTGAATTTCCGTTTCTAAATCCGCCGGAGTTTCCATTTCTGAAGCCACCAGAGTTATCATTTCTAAATCCACCGGAATTTCCATTTCTAAACCCACCAGAGTTGTCAGTTCTAAATCCTCCACCAGAACTATTTCTAAATCCGTTATTGGTTCTGGCTGTATTGGTTCTATATACGGCATTATTTATACCTGAATTACGGAATCCATTATCTGTACCGCTTCTTCTGTAAGGTCTGTTATAACCACCCCAGTAGCCACCTCCGTAGCCCCAGTATGGATTACCATAATACCCGCCCCAGAACGGATCATAATATCCGCCCCAATAAGGAGAATATCCCCATGGGCTTCCCCAGCCGATAGAGCCACCCCAGCCCCAACCGAAGGATCCGCCCCAACCCCATGAAAGACCTGCACCCCAGCCCCAGCCACGGTTCCAGCCCCAATATGGATTATATCCTCCATACCAACCCCAAGGAGATCCCCAGGAATTGTCATAGTAATTGGTTTGAGAACCTGCATACATTCCCCAATCAGAGTTTGTAGCATTTCCCCAATTGGCATTTACATCACTCCAATCGTTATATTTATTTTGTTGTTCTCTGGAATTCGTCTGTGCATTTTGAATCACATTAGAATCCTGATAGTAGTCGTAGTAGTCTCCTACTCTGTTTCCGCCACCATTAATGATTACTCCTTCCGGCAGCGTATCCTTATTAGGGTCATAATATACCCCATCCGTCTCGCTATACCCTCCCATCTGAGCACCACAAGACATAAGCAACAATCCACCTGATATTGCTAATATCCCTTTGGATTTTAGCAAACCAAGCAAATTTTTATGTATATTTCTTTTCATGATAACGTAAAAATTTTTAATTTAAATTATATTTGCAATCTGTACCAAAAATGTACCAATACTGATTAAAAAATCTATCAAAAATAGATTTTTATTTTTAGATAACAATAATGTGCAAAAGTTAAAAAAATTTTAAAAGATAATGGCAAAATTAACCTCAAGAAGCGAAGATTACAGCAAATGGTATAACGAGCTGGTTGTAAAAGCTGATTTAGCTGAAAACTCAGGAGTACGTGGATGTATGGTAATCAAACCGTATGGCTATGCAATCTGGGAAAAAATGCGTGATGAAATGGATAAGAAGTTCAAAGAAACAGGTCACGTTAACGCATACTTCCCGCTTTTTGTGCCCAAGAGCTTATTTGAGGCTGAAGAAAAAAATGCAGAAGGTTTTGCAAAAGAATGTGCAGTAGTTACCCACTACAGATTAAAAACCGATCCTGACAATCCTTCAAAACTAATTGTAGACCCGGATGCCAAATTGGAAGAAGAACTAATCGTTCGTCCTACCTCTGAAGCAATTATCTGGAATACATATAAAAACTGGATCCAATCTTATAGAGACCTTCCTATCCTTATCAACCAATGGGCAAACGTTGTACGTTGGGAAATGAGAACCCGTCTTTTCCTTAGAACGGCAGAATTCTTATGGCAGGAAGGGCATACAGCTCACGCTACCAAAGATGAAGCAGTAGAAGAGGCAGAAAAAATGAATAAAGTATATGCAGATTTTGCAGAAAACTTTATGGCAATGCCTGTAATTCAGGGATTGAAAACACCTTCTGAAAGATTTGCAGGAGCAGATGAAACCTATTGTATTGAAGCATTAATGCAGGATGGTAAAGCGCTTCAGGCAGGAACGTCTCACTTCTTAGGACAAAATTTTGCAAAAGCATTTGATGTAAAATTCACTAACAAAGAAGGAAAAATAGAACATGCATGGGCTACATCCTGGGGAACATCTACCCGTTTGATGGGAGCTTTAATTATGACTCACTCTGATGATTTCGGATTGGTATTGCCTCCAACACTGGCTCCTATTCAGGTAGTGATTGTTCCAATCTTTAAAGGAGAAGAACAATTGGCACAAATCAGTGAAGTGGCTTTAGATATTCAGGCTAAATTAAAAGCTAAAGGGATTTCTGTGAAGTTTGATAACGATACTCAGAACAAACCAGGATGGAAATTTGCGGAATATGAATTGAAAGGAGTTCCGGTAAGAATTGCAATGGGACCAAGAGATCTTGAAAACAAATCGGTGGAAATTGCAAGGAGAGACAACCTTACTAAAGAAGTTCGTTCTATTGAAGGTTTAGATACTTATATTGAAGAGTTATTGAAAACCATTCAACAGGATATTTATAACAAAGCATTTGAATTCAGAGAAAATAACATCACCAAAGTAGATACTTACGAAGAATTCAAGAAAGTTCTTGAAGAAAAAGGAGGATTTATCTATGCACACTGGGATGGTACTGCTGAAGAAGAAGAGCAAATTAAGGACGAAACTAAGGCTACTATCAGATGTATTCCTTTAGATGATGATATCCAAGAAGGTATTTCATTGATTTCCGGAAAACCATCTAAGAGACGTGTACTATTCGCAAAAGCGTATTAATAATTTTAACGATTTTAGAAAATTTCGTTAATTTTTCAACAATTATTGAAAAAAAAATGACATTTAGACGGATTTTTGTTTAAATTTATCTCAACATTAATCTAAAAAAATTTATTATGTCTTTAAATGTCATTGATTTAATTAAAGGACAATTAGGTCCCGCTTTGGTTTCGCAGGCTGCTTCGCAGTTTGGAGAAAGTGAATCAGGAATTTCTAAAGCAATTGGTGGCTTGTTACCTGCTGTAGTAGGTGGATTAGCCAATAACGCAGACAACCCTGGCGTTGTGGATGCTATTACGAAAGCCTCTTCAAGCGGAATTTTAGGAAATTTATTAGGTGGATCATCTAATAATCCTATTATTACCACTTTATTATCTTCTCTTTTTGGAGATAAAGTAGGCGGATTAGTGAATTCCATTGCCAGTTTCTCGGGAATCAGCAACAATTCTGCAGGTTCTTTGTTAAACCTGGTTACCGGGGCTACAGTAGGCACAGTAGGAAAATATGCAGCAGACAATAATTTGGGTGCTTCAGGTATTTCCGGTTTACTGAATGATCAGAAAGGCATTATTTCTTCTTTACTGCCGGCAGGTCTTTCTTTGGCTTCTTTTGGATTAGGAGCTGAAAATTGGTTCGGTCAAGCTAAAGAAACAGTTTCTTCAGTAACTTCTACTGCTAAAGATAACATCGCTGAAGGTGTTGCTACAGCCAGAGAAAATGTGAGTGAAGGAGCAAGAGAAATAAGAGAACAGTTTGAAAATAACAATAATAATCAAGGCGGAGGCTCAATCTGGAAATGGTTGCTTCCGCTTTTATTATTAATCGCAGCTGGATATTTCCTTTGGAAACAGTGTGAGAAGAAGCAGACAACTACTACAATGACTTCTACCTCAGACTCAACAGGAACACATACAGATACTGCTTCTGCAACGACATCCACTCCAGCCTCTACAGCTACTCCTGCAGCTAAAACCGATGAAAACATCGACCTTAACGGAGTAATGCTGAAAGGATACAAAGGAGGTATGGAAGATCAGATGATTTCATTCCTGAAATCCGGAGGGTACAAAAATGCAGCAGATGATGCTGTATTGAAAGACAAATGGTACGATTTCGACCATGTTAACTTTAAAATGGGTAGCTCTACTGAATTAGAAACTGGATCACAAGGACAGTTGGAAAACTTAGTAGCTATTCTTAAAGCTTTCCCTGATTCAAAAATCAAAATCGGTGGATACACTGATAAAACAGGAAATGAAGCTTCTAACGTAAAACTATCTCAGGCAAGAGCTGATTTCATCAAGGCTGCTTTAGCAAAAGCAGGAGTTGGTGCTCAGGTACTTGGAGCTGAAGGTTACGGAAGTAAATTTGCTAAAGTAGACGCAAAAGCTTCTGATGCAGAAAGAGCTGCTGACAGAAAAATGTCTGTAAGATTTGCTAAATAATCTTTAGAATCAATAAAAATTGAATCCCGGAAAATGATTTCCGGGATTTTTTATGCTCTGTTTTTTTTGTGTTTACATTTATTTAATTAAATTTGTTAGTCATTTCTAACATTCATGAATTTCAATTTAAAAAGCGCCTGGCGAAAAGATAAAACATCACACTCTTTATCAGAAGTTTATTCTTCTATTAAAGTACCAAAAAATGCCAGTTTTTGGAGAAAATATCTAGCCTTTGCAGGACCCGGGCTAATGATTGCTGTAGGCTATATGGATCCTGGAAACTGGGCTACTGATATTGCCGGAGGGGCTCAATTTGGGTATACCCTCCTTTCCGTAATCCTTATTTCCAATATTTTTGCGGTAGTTTTACAGCATTTATCTGTTAAGTTGGGAGTCGTAGCTGAAAGAGACTTGGCACAAGCCTGTAGAGACCACTTCAGCCCTACCACTAATTTCATTCTCTGGGTATTCTGCGAAATAGCCATTGCCGCCTGTGATCTTGCCGAAGTCATCGGTTCCGCAATTGCTTTAAACCTGTTGTTTCATATTCCTCTCACTTGGGGTATTGTGATTACGACCGTAGATGTATTGGTGATTCTTCTCCTTCAGGCAAAGGGATTCCGATGGATTGAAAGTATTGTAGGTGGACTTATTTTTATAATTCTTGCCTGCTTTGCGTATGAAATTGTTATTTCCAAACCTGCTTTTAATGAAATTCTTGGTGGGTTGGTTCCACAAAAAGAAATTATTCAGAATCCGGCCATGCTTTATATCGCCATTGGTATTTTGGGGGCTACCGTGATGCCACACAATTTGTATCTTCACAGCAGTATTGTACAGACAAGAGATTATACCCGTGATACAGAAGGTAAGAAAGAGGCCATCAAATTTGCAACTTTAGATAGTACAGTATCTTTGATGCTGGCATTTTTTATCAATGCGGCTATTTTAATTCTGGCTGCGGCTACCTTTCATACTACAGGAAATCAGCATGTAGCTGACATTCACGATGCTTATCAGATGCTAACTCCTATTTTAGGAGCATCAATGGCAAGTGTTGCATTTGCGATCGCATTATTGGCTTCCGGACAAAACTCAACCCTTACAGGAACTTTAGCAGGTCAAATCGTGATGGAAGGGTTTTTAAATATTAAATTAAAACCGTGGCTACGAAGACTTATCACGAGGCTTATTGCCGTTATTCCTGCGTTAATTGTTGCGATCCTTTACGGAGAACAGGGAACCACAGAATTATTGGTTTTAAGTCAGGTTATTTTATCTATGCAGCTAAGTTTTGCTGTAGTTCCGCTCGTAATGTTTACCAATGATAAGGCTAAAATGGGTGAATTTGTAAACAAGCCCTTCTTAAAGATTTGTGTATGGATTATTTCCATTATTATCATTGTTTTAAATGTATATCTGTTGTATCAGACGTTTATGGGAGAGCAGTAATTGAGTGCGGGATACGAGATTCCAGCTCAGGGATGTGAGAGTTCAAAGGAGGTAGAGTTTAATGAGCTATAGGCATGTTTTGAGTATTCTCCGGAATACTCATCATGAATAATAAATAATGATGTTATTACGTCTGTAGTTTTGTATCCGTTCAATATAATCACTATCATTTTTCTGCCTTAATGTCCTGTTTTTTCCTTTGGCAGAGTCTTTGTCAAACAATTGAGTAAATAAATATTGAATTATGGAAAATCAGGATATTAACGAAGAAAGCATCAATAATCAGGAAGATAACACGATTCAGAATGAGGCTGCGTCTCAGGACAATGTGACAACTACCCCTTCTGCTGAGGAACTTTTGGCAGAAGAGAAAGACCGTTACATCAGATTATATGCTGAATTCGAAAACTATAAAAAAAGAACTTCTAAGGAGAAAATGGAATTCTTCCAATATGCCAATCAGGATATGATGGTTTCTATGTTGGGCGTTTTAGATGATTTTGAAAGAGCGTTAAAAGAAATCGCTAAAAACGGAAATACATCTGATCTTCAAGGGGTTGAGCTTATCTATCAGAAATTCAAAAATAAACTTACTGAAAAAGGATTAAAAGCGATGGAAGTGAATGCTGGTGACAGCTTCAATGTAGATTTCCATGAGGCTATTACCCAAATTCCTGCTCCATCTGAGGACCTGAAGGGGAAAATCGTAGATGTTATTGAAACAGGATATACTTTGAGTGACAAGGTAATCCGTTTTGCAAAAGTAGTAACAGGAAACTAAAATTCATAAATGATAAATGATGAGTGATAATTGATGAATGTTTCACTTATTAGCTTTACAATATCTTTTATCATTTATCAACAATCAATTATTAAATTGTCATGTCAAAAAGAGATTATTACGAGGTTCTTGAGATCAGCAAATCTGCATCTGCCGACGAAATAAAGAAAGCATACCGTAAAATGGCCATTAAATTCCACCCGGATAAAAATCCAGGAGATAAGGAGGCTGAAGATAAATTTAAAGAAGCTGCTGAGGCTTACGAAGTTCTAAGCGACGATCAGAAACGTGCCAGATATGACCAATTCGGTCACGCCGGAATGGGCGGAAATGGAGGTTTCGGTGGTGGAGGCTTCGGAGGCGGAATGAACATGGAAGATATTTTCAGCCAGTTTGGAGATATTTTCGGTGGTGGTTTCGGAGGATTTGGCGGTGGCGGCGGTGGTCGTCAGCAGGTGAAAGGTTCTAATTTAAGAATCAGAATCAAGCTGAACCTTGAGGAAATGGTAAACGGAACTCACAAAACCATTAAAGTAAAAAAAATGAAGATGGCAGAAGGTGCCACTTCAAAAACCTGTCCTACCTGTAACGGTTCCGGTGTTCAGCTTAAAGTGATGAACACAATGTTTGGTCAAATGCAGACTCAGACTACCTGTAGCACTTGTCAAGGAATCGGAAAAGTTGCTGATAAAATTCCTGCCGGAGCTAATGCCCAGGGTCTTGTAAAAGATGAAGAGGAAATCACGATTAATATTCCTGCAGGAGCAAGAGACGGAATTCAGCTTAATGTAAGAGGAAAAGGAAATGATGCTCCATTTGGTGGAACTCCGGGTGATTTATTAGTAATTATCGAAGAGGAAGTAGATCAAACGATTAAAAGAGAAGGTGACAACCTTCATCAGGAATTGTATGTTTCATTTGCTGAAGCTGCTTTAGGAACGAAAAAAGAAATTCCTACTGTAGGTGGAAAAGTGAAAATCACTGTTGATCCTGGAACTCAATCCGGGAAAATCTTAAGATTAGCAGGAAAAGGTCTTCCAAGCATCGACACTTATGGTAAAGGAGATATGTTTATTCATATCAATGTTTGGACACCACAAAAGCTTACTAAGGAGCAAAAAGACTTCTTTGAAAAGCAGATGTCCAGCGGAGAAATGGTTGCAGAACCATCCGGAAAGGAAAAAACTTTTTTTGATAAAGTAAAAGATTTATTCAATTAATATAAAAAAAGAGGCTGTCTCAAAAGACAGTCTCTTTTTTATTGCAATTTTTTGTGAGGGACTTAGTTTTGTATTTTAATTATTTAGGATTTAGTTTTTTGATGAGTTGTGGATGTATTTTTTTTAAAAAAGAGCAGATTTTACCCTGCAAGCGCTAATTTTCTTAGATTGTGAGCAATAGCAACCAGGCCGATTTCTATTTCGACTTTATTTTGTCCTCTAAGCATAAATCTTTTAAATCCTTTGTTATGTTTGATCTGAGCAAAAACAGGTTCTACATCGTGGCATCTTTGTTTTCTAAGCTTTACTCCACGTTTGGTATTAAGAAGCTTATGAGCCTTATGCCGGAGCTTTGAAAGTTTTGGATTAGAAGGTGAAGAAGTTATGGTTTTAGTTTTCTGGTCTTTATCAAAGTAATTATACTTGATATAGGCTTTGACTTTTCTCTTTTGAAGAAAAATATAATTCTCTTCTGATCCATATCCTGCATCAGTCACTATCTCCTTGGGAGTTTTACGATAAAGATGTTCAAAATTATCAATATGAGGGAGCAGTGTTTTAGTGTCCCCAGGATTAGGATGCAGCGTATAGTTAAGGATAAACTGATTCTCGGTACTGAGCTGAAGATTGTAAGCGGCTTTAAGCTGTCCGTTACCCATATGATCCTCTTTCATACGCATGAAAGAAGCATCAGAATCTGTTTTTGAATAGCTGTTCCTGCCCCGGAGAATTTCCTGCTGTTTCTCATATTTTTCAAGGTTATCCGGCCAGTTTTTTTTTGCATAATTAATCTTCTGACGGACTTTAGGACAGATTTTCTTCTTTCTCAAAGTAGAGTCTATCGTTTCTATAGCAGATTTTATTTTTTCTTTATCCATAGACTTAAAGGTTACCTCAGAAGTATCTTTCATTTCTTCCCCAGCTATTTCCTGAGTGTAATTCCACAAATCTTCAAGCTGGGACTCTATACGTTCTTTATTCTTTTTGATCGCCTTTCCCCATACAAATGTATAACGATTGGCATTGGCTTCTATTTTGGTACCATCGGTAAAAATAGTCTGAAGGCTTACCAGCCCTTCTTTCTCTAAATACACTACAATTTGTGCGAAGATCTCTTTGAGTTCTCCTTTTAATCTTTCACTTCTAAAACGGTTCAAAGTATTATGATCAGGACGATTCATGGCACTGAGCCACATAAAATGAACATTTTCTTTGAGAGCCTGTTCCAGCTTTCTGCTAGAATAAATATTACACAAATAGCCATACACCAATACTTTCAAAAGCATTTTCGGGTGATACACCGATGTGCCCCCTGGTTTATAATTACGGATTAAATTACTGATATCCAGACCGTCTATAACTTCTGAAACAATTCGTACAGGATGATTAGCTTCTATTAACTCCGATAAATTCGGAGGAAATAGAAAATTTTGCTTGGGATTGTAATCTTTAAAGACTACCTTTGAATTACTTAACACACAGCAAATTAATCAATTTGCAAATATTAGGAAAGCAAAAGCTTTCCTTTTTTTATCCACACAAAAAAGACTGCCTCACTTTTGAGACAGCCTCTTCTTTTTTGCTCTTTTATTTTTTTATTTTTGATCCTCAATTGGATTTATTCAAAATACTATCAGAAACAAATGGATACAAGAACAATATTCTTAAATGCCTGCAATGAAATTGCCACTCAACTCAATGGTTTCAAAACACTTGAAAAAGGGCAAAGGCTTAAAAAAGTTTCCCTTGATAAAGACATCTATTTTGAGATTTATTTTCAGTCCAGTTTTAGGAATGATTCTTCATCCGTTCAGTTCCTTCCACATATTGCTATCTATTCTAAAATTTTAAAGAAATGGCAGACAGAACAAACTAAAAATGAATATTCTCAGGGATTAATTTTTGGAAATCAGATGGGTTATTTAACTCCGTATAATAATTGGAAACAATGGAATTTAGCAGGGTTATCTTATGAAAAATCAATTATTGAAATCACAGAAAATATAGAAAAATACATCCTCCCAATTTTCAAAATTTTTAATTCTAAGGAAATTGCTGTCGAATTTCTAAAAAACAATGGAACAAAGTTTAATCAATGGTCAGAGAATTCTATTTCTCCTTTAGACTTCCTTTTATGTTTTTCTGAAAAAGATACTGCTGAAGTTTTTCTAAATAATTTTGTAAACAATTGCCCTTATAAAGGGAATATTCTTAAACTTTACGAGAAACTAAAAACAGAAAATGAAATTGATCTCAATTCTTCTGAATTTCACGGAGCTAATACAATTAAATTAGCCTTTGTAAATGGGTTGAAAATAAAATAAGCTTACAATAAATTAACCCAAGTCAATAAAAATATTCTTATCAACTATTTTTCAATCATCTGTATGATAAAAAATAATATTTTGAAAATGATAAGAAAAACAGCAACTCCTATTCTGAAAAACATGTTCACCAATACATAACTTAATAAAGAATAAGAATCTCCTGCAGTACACATTACAAAAAATCCTGTACTCTCACGAATACAGGATTTTTTTGGTTATTTAATTATAATTCTGTTTTATTTTTTTGTCGCTAAAGAATAGATTCCTTTTCCTAAAGTAAATACGGCAACCGCTATCAATCCACCAACAACACCAAGCGTAAGCTCTTTCAAAACATCTGGCCAAGTTGGAAATATCCCATGGAAAAATTCAACCCTATGCAGAAAAATTCCACCAGCAACCATTATCAAAGCAATTGTTCCTACAACTCCTAATATTTTAATAACAATAGGTAAAGCCTTCACTAATAGATGTCCAAGCCTCCCGAAAACCCCTTTATCGTTACTTTTCTTTATTAATTTAAACCCTGCATCATCCATTCTTACGATCAAAGCTACAATTCCATAAACTCCAACAGTAGCGATAAATGCAACCAAGCTCGTTACTAAAATCTGAGTAATGAAAGGATGGCTTTCTTCCAATACGGTTCCTAAAGCAATAATAACGATCTCGATTGATAAAATAAAATCAGTTGTAATTGCCGATTTCACTTTCTCTTTTTCAATTTCTTCAGAACTTTTTTCGTCTTCTTCAATTTCCTCTATAACTTCATGGCCCTTTTTGTCACGGTGAAAAAGAAATTCTATTATTTTTTCAACGCCTTCAAAGGCCAGATAGAATCCTCCAAGGATCAATACATAATTAATAGCCGGAGCATATAACCAATTAAGTAAAAAAACGATAGGAAGAATAATCAGTTTATTGATAAATGATCCTTTGGTAATGGCCCACAGAACCGGAATTTCCCTTGAAGAAAGAAAGCCAGTGGCTTTTTCTGCATTTACAGCAAGGTCATCTCCTAAAATCCCTGCTGTCTTTTGGGTAGCAATCTTACTGGTAACTGCTACATCATCCATCAATGCTGCAATATCATCCAAAATTGCAAAAAAGCCTGATGCCATATTTTAATAATTTTTTAATCTTTGTTAAGTTCAGCAAAAATAAATATTTAATTCCGTTTTTAGATTCATAATCTAACAATAATTTTGAAAATTATAAGAATGATTAGGCAATGCTCAGCTTTCAATATTTTATATCTTTGCTTAAAACCTATAGAATGGATGAAAACTGGGAACAATAAGCAATGAAGAGTTTATTCACCAAATTAGAAATCATGTAGAATTACTAACGAATTCCCAAGCTATTGCTGATTTTGAAAAAGCCTGTGCTTTTGATTCAACGGGACATGAAAAGGAAGCGGAACCTTTGTACAGATCTGCATTAGATCAGGGACTAACCGGTTTAAGAAGGAGAAGAGCAAGAATTCAGCTGGCAAGTACCTTAAGAAATAATGGAAAGATAGAAGAAAGTATTTATATTTTAAGGGAAGAAAAAGCTAATTATTCCGATGAACTGAATGATGCGGTAGACTCTTTTTTAGCACTGTCCCTGTCTTCAGCAGGAGAATACAGAGAAGCTCTATCATTAGCCTTAAAAGCTATCTCCAAACATTTACCCAGATACAATAATTCTCTGAATCGATATGCTGAAAACCTATAACCTCTTAAAGCATGATCAAAATAAATACTGATTTTGAGCAAAGTCTCACTTCTCATTTTACAAATATCGATCCGGATGATCTAAAAATAATCGCCTCTTTTTTTAAACCGGAAATTATTAAAAAGAATGATTTTTTCCTGAAATCAGGAAAGAAAAGTACAAAACTAAGTTTTATCAAATCAGGGCTTTTAAGGATCTTTTGTGAAACTGAAAAGAAAGAAATTACACAATGGGTTTCAACCCAGGGGTATTTTATAACAGATCTCTCTAGTTTTATGTCTGATATTCCTGCCAGATGGGATATCCAAGCTCTTACAGACACCGAACTATATACCATCCATAGGGATGATTATGAAAAACTACAAAACAGGATTCCCCGATGGTATGTCTTAGAAAAAGCATTTATTATTCATTGTTTCGCTACAATGGAAACGAGGATTCATAATCATTTATCAATGACGGCCGAAGAAAGATACATATACTTTTTTAAAGAAAACCCTCAATTATTCAACCAGATTCCTTTGCAGTATATTGCATCCATGCTTGGCATGACTTCTGAGACTTTCAGTAGAATTAGAAATAAAATAGCCACAGGAAATTCTTGATTTTTGTCAAGTGGATTTCTATTCTTCTCCCTGAACTTTGCTCATATAAAATCATTTATCATGTCAAAGAAAATCGAAACAGAAATAGCCATTCATGCCACCCCTGAAAAAATATGGAAAATATTATCAAACTTTCAAAATTATCCAACCTGGAATCCTTTTATTACTGAGATTCGGGGATCGGTAGAAGAAGGCAGCCAAATACAGGTTACGATCAAACCAAAAGAAGGAAAAGGCATGGTCTTCAAGCCTGTAGTCTTATCGAAAAAAGAGAATAAAGAACTGAAATGGTTAGGAAAATTATTATTTAAAGGGATATTTGATGGTGAACATCACTTTGAATTGATTGACAATAAAAATGGGACAACTCAATTTATCCAATCAGAACAATTTTCTGGTCTCCTTGTTCCGTTTTTTAATTTTGACAATACAACAATCGGCTTCAATCTCATGAATCAGAAATTAAAAGAATTAGCTGAAAAAAGCTGAACGGAAAACGTTTGCAACTGTATATAAATCACTATCTTTTTCTTACATTTGATACATGAAAAAGCTCATTCTCAGGTATCATTTTTTCGTTATGGGAGGTATCAGTTTCCTTTTGCAGTCCTGTAATACGAAATTCAGAGTTTGGGTAGGTCCTGATGGTCAGCAGAAAATCTATAACTTAAAATACGGGGATCATAAAAGACAAAAAATGGATGTTTTCCTGCCCAAAGATTACGCCGAAAACTCACCTGTGGTTCTTATTGTGCATGGTGGGGCCTGGACACTGGGGAAAAAGGAACACATGATTCAGATCCAGAAAATGCTTTTTCAAAATAAGATCCCAAGCATCAACATGAATTACCGATTGGTTTCTCAAAAGAAAAAAATCACGTATAAACAACAGCTTGAGGATATAGGTGCTGTGCTTGAAAAGTTTAATTCTTTATCAGAAAAAGCAGAACTTCAGCCCAACAATTATGTTATTCTTGGAGAAAGTGCCGGCGGACATCTGGCTTTACTATATGGCTACCAGCATCCGGAGCAGATTAAAAAGATCATTTCTTTAAGTGGTCCTACCGATTTTTACAGCCCCGAGTATCTGAATTCTTTTTATTCTAAATATACCTCTCCTACTATTCAAAAGGTTGTAGGAACTAAATTTGACCGCAAAAATCTTTCAGAAGCCTTTAAGGAAGCCAGCCCAATTGCCAATATTACCCATGTGCCTACTCTATTATTTCAGGGAAATCATGATTTTCTGGTCAACCAGCATCAAGGGATAGCCATGGATTCAGCGCTTACCCTTATGAATATTCCCCACAAATTTGTCTTTATGGAGAAAACAGGTCATGCACCAAGATTCTTCAGCAAAAGAAAAAGAGACAGTATTATCTATCCGAATATTCTGGATTGGATTAGCAAATAATCTATTTATTCCTATAAAACTAAATTTATATAAAAGTTTCTAGCCGCGAATACACCAATAAAAAGATTCGTGTATTCATGGCTAATAAAAAAGGCTATCTCAAGAGGAGACAGCCTTTATATATTTTAGCGGATTTGAATTCTATTCAAAATCTTTGTTTTCGTATTTAGAAAAGTCTTCTTTTTTTCCGAACATAAACTTAATAATCACTGGCAGTGTTGTTACCAATACAATGACAATGATAATGTATTCTAACTTTTCTTTCAGATTAATATTAAACTGCTCCATGAAAAGTTTATCAAGGTAATGTCCCGCAAAGATCAAAATAAATGACCATAGAACTGCTCCAATAACGTTATCTCTTAGGAATTCTTTTTTATCCATCTTCACAATCCCTGCAACAATTGGAGTAAAGGTTCTCACAACAGGTAAGAATCTTGCCATAATGATTGCCAGCGCACCGTGTTTTTCAAAGAAATCATGTGCCTGATAAAGATATTTCTTCTTGAAAAGCATTGAATCCGGTCTTTTGTACAAAGCAGGACCTGTTTTTCTTCCAAAATAATATCCTACTTCATTTCCTATAATGGCAGCCAGTGCTACTCCGGAGGCAAGGATCGTTGTATCTAAGAAATCACTTCCTGTGGATCCAAACGTCTCTTTGATGATTTCAACGGCATAAATTCCCGAAACGAATAATAGTGAATCTCCGGGTAGGAAAAACCCTACAAAAAGACCTGTTTCAGCAAACACAATAAATAAAATAAGCCAAAACCCTCCCATTTTAATATAAAACTCCGGGTTTAATAAATCCTTCCAGCTATTGAAATCTTCCATATATATCGATGAACAACAAAAGTAAGTCTAAAATGTCTGAAACAAAAATTAATTATAAGATTTTAACTAAAATTTCAAATAATATTTATAGGTCGAGATCATCATCGGAAACTGCGGTACCATCGGCCATCAGGAATGCTTTAAGGAAAGGAGTCAGATTTCCGTTCATTACAGCATCCACATCCGAGGTCTCATGGCCTGAGCGTACATCTTTTACCAATTTGTAAGGGTGCATCACGTAGTTTCTGATCTGGCTTCCCCACTCGATTTTCATTTTGTTGGCTTCAATCTCATTTCTGGCCTTCATACGTTCTTCCAATTCCATTTCATATAATCTGGAACGTAAGAGCTGCATTGCTTTTTCTTTGTTCTGAAGCTGAGAACGGGATTCTGAATTTTCTATGATAATTCCGGTAGGTGCGTGACGAAGACGTACTGCTGTTTCTACCTTGTTTACATTCTGCCCTCCGGCTCCGGAAGACCTCATCGTTTCAAAGGATATATCAGCAGGGTTAATATTAATTTCGATCGTATCATCTACTAAAGGATAAACATACACGGAAACAAAGCTGGTATGACGTTTTGCATTCGAATCAAAAGGTGAAATTCTTACCAATCTGTGAACTCCGTTTTCACCTCTTAAATATCCAAAGGCAAATTCACCTTCTATCTCAAGGGTAACAGTTTTAACGCCGGCTACATCTCCTTCCTGAAAGTTCAGTTCACGAATCTTATAGCCCTGTTTTTCTGCCCACATGGTGTACATTCTCATCAACATGGATGCCCAGTCACAACTTTCTGTTCCTCCGGCTCCGGCAGTGATCTGAAGAACTGCAGACAACTCATCCCCTTCATTGGAAAGCATATTCTTGAATTCAAGGTCTTCTATTTTTTCTACCAGCTGCGGGAATGTTTCATCCAGTTCTTTTTCGGAATCGGGATCTTCTTTAGCAAAGTCAACCAATACCTGCAGGTCTTCAAATTGGGTGTGAATTTCATCATAGCTTTCCACCCATTTTTTCTTGGAACGAAGCTGTTTCAGGAAAGCTTCTGCAGTCTTAGGGTTATCCCAAAACTCAGGAGCCGCTGTCTTTTCATCATCATTGGCAATTTCGATCTTCTTTTTTTCAATCTGTAAATATCTGTGTAAGTCTTCAATTCTGGATTGAGCTTCTTTTATCTGGTCGTTGTTTATCACGATTTTTTCTTTTTGCAAAAATAAGGGATTTCTTTTAGAGTGGAAAGCTCTTTTTCTAGGATAGAAATGGGATACAAGGTTTCAGGATGCAAGGTTTCGGTATACGAAATACGGCTTAGCAGGATTGAAATTATAGATACAAGTACAAAATTTGAATTAGGAGATATTAATTGTTAACTTATTTTTCTATCCTCTCCTCATCTATTATCTCTTTGTTTCTTCTATTTTATTCTTTAGTTATTTCTGCTTCAAAAATTTTTTTCAGATATTCTTTTGATTTTTTGCTTTCTATTTTGAAGCATATCATAGTTAGCCCATACACAAATAACAGCATTATTAGGGGAATAAAAAATTCAACGGTTATTTCTTTGTCTCTTATTCCTTTCATCAATACAATAACAAATGAAAAGGTCGCCATTAAACACCATGCTATTGTAAAGAGAAATACAAATCCATTCAAGCTCATAGTCACCTGAATTTCTGTTCCATAATTATTGTTTTGAATGGTTCCGTATATCTGAGGCAAAAATGAATTTCTGTAATTGATGACTCTGCTGATATCAAAACCGTCAGTATCCACAGAACCTTCATAATCTTTGATAGGGTTTCTTCCAAAGCTGAATTTTTTCGGTTCAACAACATCTGAAAGACTTTTTATTATTTCCTGTTGGGATAAATCTGTCCTGTAAGTAATACGTTCAAAAGGTAAATATTTCATTGTATTTAAATCATAATGGTAATCATCTCACCAACTTTAGGGGCCAATGCCACTCCCATTCCGGAAAGTCGTACAGCACAAAGCTGTCTTTCTGAAAGTCTTTTTACAATTGGTGTTTTTTCATTTCCCATCGCCATAATTCCCGACCAGCGTAGCGCAATCTTAAATTCCTGATTGGGCAGAATAACTTCCTGTAGGAAATTTTCTAAGTGATGTTGCAGAAACTCTGTGGTTTCAAAAGCTGTAGTTTCTTCAGTTTTAAAATCCTGATTTCTTCCACCGCCTAGCAATACACGGTTTCCTAGGTTTCTAAAATAATAAAAACCCTCATCATAATGGAAAGTTCCTTTCAATTTTAAATTTTCTATAGGTTCCGTAAGGAGAATCTGACCTCTGGCAGGAATTATATTTTCATTCTCCATGAATTTTGAACTGAATGCATTGGTGCAATAGATTAACTGATCGGTTTTTACAGAAGTTCCCTCTGAAAAGTAGATATTCACCTTATCAGAGGTTTCTTCTATATTTTTCACTTCAGTTCCCAACAAAAACTCAACCTTCAACTCGTAGCATTTCTCCATAAGCTTTTGCAACAGTTTTCCGGAATGCAGGCTTCCTTCACATGGATTCTCAATTAGAAACTGAGATTTACCCAGCCCAAATTCTTTTATTTTATTCTGTTGCAGAGAATAGGTTTCTTCAAGTCCGGTAATGGATTTCAGCTTTTCATTCACTTCCTTTATGTGCAGCAAGGGTTCATTATTATTCAGAATTTCGTAACCGCCGATGAGTTCAAAATCTATTTCATCGTTTTTAAAATACTGTTTGATCTTTTGAAGCCCTTCGAATCTCATTTTAACAAGATCCAATGTTTTTTCCCAACCCATTTTCCGGGAATCAGCAATGACCTCTGTAAGGCTTCCAAAGCAGGCAAAGCCGGCATTTCGGGTGGAAGCCCCTAATGGAACAGCATTTCTTTCAATAATCAATACGGATTTCTCAGGAAACTTCTCCTTAATGGAAATAGCCGTCCAAAGCCCGGAGAATCCGGCTCCAATGATGATGATATCTCTTTTACGGTAAAAGGTTTCCTGTTCCCAGACGCTGACCATGAGTAATGAGTAATTAATGATGAATAATTATGATAATGGAAGACATAAAACGAAAAGCTAATAGACAGATAGATGATAGACAAAGGGGTTGAAAAAGGAAATTATTGGATGATTACAGTTTTAACTCCTGATATTCCAACATTTCATAACTCGTACCCCGAATCTCATATCCCGCCTATTCTTCCTTCTCTCCATTGTGGTGAAACCCGATTGCACGTCTGGGTTCTTCCACTACTTTATAGGTTTCAAGTTCATTTTTTAAGGCCTGAATTCTGAAACGGAATTCGTCAAAATTATTAATGATGACATCTGCCAAAAATTGGGCTACCTGATCAAGGTATTCTTCAGTGAGCTTTGCAGCAGCATCTCTTAACGCCCCATTGATAAGTTTCTGATCGATTTTAAGCTTTTCGTTTCTGGTTCTCTGATAAAGGTCTTTAATTCGTTTCTTTAAACTTTGAGTAAAATCAATCAGCATGGTATTGCTAAAGGCTTTCATTCTTGAAGCAGCATCATGCCAGAAAGGAACTTTATCTGCTTTATTATTTTTAAGGATCCTATATAACAAGGAATCTTCTTCAAGCCCTCTCGTCATAGCGTATAAAATAATCTCTGAACGCTCTGACGCATTAGGCGGAAATATGGGAATCATCACATCAAACCTTCCGGGAGCCAAAATTTCTTCATTAATTTCTGCTACAGAGTTCGCAGAACCAACCATCAGCACTCCTTCTTTTTCAAATTTCCCGATATAGTGGAGAATAAGTTCCTGAGCTTCCAGATTACAGGATGCAATATCATTATCAGCTTTCCTTTGCATCATAATTTCATCAAAATCATCAAGGAAAAGCAGCATTTTATTTTCTTTCATCATGGTTAAAAGAAAATCACTGAAATTGATCTGATTTCCGTCAATCAATGATGTTCCCAGATAATGTTTTTTCACTTCTTTGAACTGATAGCCTATGATTTCAGCAATTTTATTGGCCCAGAAAATCTTACCGCTTCCCGGAGGTCCATATAAAATAATTCCGGCTGGTTTATTGATTCCCCAGTCTTTAATCTGTTGAGGATTTAAAAATGGTTCAAGAACCGCTGATGTATAAAAAAACAGATCTCTGTAGCCTATAAAATCTCTTTGCTGGAGGCTGGTTTTGTGCCCGAAATAGTCGTATACAAATTGATAATTCCCCCCCAGCTTGTTATCGATTCCATAACTGGAAATGGAAGATTTGAAAAAACCATTATCAAAAATATTAAGATTATTGTCTTTGATTGCTTTTTCTACTTTATCCTTTGGCTGGTTGATGACTTCAGCAATCTGTTCCAATGTTTTATTCTTGTCCAGATCTTTTTCATACAGCCTTAAGAAATCTATATTTTCGCGGGCAAATTTTTCAAAATCATCTTTTACTTCAAAGTTGGTACTGATGCAGTCTACCAATTCCAGATCAAAATCCTGTATAAACTGTTTTATCGCTTCTGCAGAAACGTTCAGTTTTTCTGCAAGTTCAATTAGCTTCATAAGTGTTGATTAATTCTATCAAATTTAATGTATTTACCAATAAATTGATATTGATTTATGATAATTCTGTAACATCATCTAATTTATATAGACTACTACTATGTAAAACAAATTACATGGAAAAGATTTTATCAGTAAAAAATTTGACGAAAAAATTCAAAAGAGTTGTGGTCAACAATATTTCTTTTGATGTCGAAAGAGGAAATGTTTATGGGCTATTGGGACCCAATGGAAGCGGAAAATCTACAACGTTTGGGATGCTGCTTTCAACAATCAACCCTACCAGCGGAGATTGGTTTTGGTTTGGTAAAAAAGGAACTGATCCGGAAACTTTGAAAAAGATTGGAGCGATTATTGAGCAGCCCAACTTTTATCCTTATTTAAGTGCGGAAACCAACCTTAAGATTGTAGCCGAAATTAAAAGAGCCCCTTATTCCAGAATTGACGAAGTTCTGAAAACCGTTAATCTGTATGAAAGGAGAAAAGATACTTTCAATACCTTTTCTCTGGGAATGAAACAGCGTCTAGCCATTGCTTCAGCGATGTTGAATAATCCTGAAGTCATGATATTAGATGAACCGACCAACGGATTGGATCCTGAAGGAATTATTCAGATCAGAGAAATCATTAGCGATATTGCCAAACAGGGAATCACAATTATCATTGCAAGCCATCTTCTCGATGAAATTGAAAAAATATGCAGCCATGTTATTGTGTTGAAAGAAGGAAATTCTATTTATTGCGGACGAGTGGATGAAATGACTTCCAACAACAGATACTTTGAACTGAAAGCCGACGATAACACATTACTTTTGAATGCGTTGAATGAGCTTCAATGGTTCTCCTCCATCAATCAGGAAGGAGACCTTATCAAGGCTCAGATCCGTGATGATGCTTCAATTTCAGCTTCGGCAATGAATCAGAAACTGGCTGAGAAAGGGATTTACCTTTCCCATTTGACCAAGAAAAAACTGTCTCTTGAATCTCAATTCCTTGAACTTGTAAAAAACACCAATTAGTCATGATAAAATTATTAAAACTGGAATACTACAAAAACCTGAACTACAAACCGTTTAAGGTTTTCACAATACTTTATTTTGCCATTCTTATTGCTTTGCTTTTCATAGGATTGGTTGATTTTGATGTTTTTGGAGGAACCGTCAACTTAAAGGAACAGGGGATTTATAATTTCCCTGAAATCTGGAATTTTACCACATGGATTGTTGCTTTATTGAAAATTTTCCTGGGACTGATTATTGTTTTCTCCATTTCGCAGGAATTCAGCAACCGAATGTTCAAACAGAATACGATTGATGGATTGAGCAGAAAAGAATTTATTACTTCAAAACTATTGACGATAAGTATTTTCACCATTGTTTCTACCATACTTGTATTTGGTCTTACTTTATTTCTGGGCTATAAATTCTCAAATACAACAGAATCTACAAAGGTTTTTGCAGAGATTTTTTTCATTGGAAATTATCTGGTAAAATTATTTACATTCTTCTGTTTCTTAATGTTCCTTTCTATTTTATTGAGAAAATCAGTATTTGTATTTCTTGCCCTTTTTGTTTTCTGGATTGGCGAGGGAATTTTAACAACTATTGAAGTTTTCTCAAGAGTTAAAGGAATGCAGGGCCCACAAAGAAATGAAGTTCTTCAGAATGACTTCTTCATCACCCATCTTTTACCGCTGGAAAGTATGTCCAGTCTTATTCCTAATCCGATGATGAGATTGAATATGGCTAAAATGATAGGAGTAAAATATGAATTCCACTATCCTACGGAAAGCCTTATCGCCTGTTTGGTATGGTGTTCTATTTTTATATTCGGATCATACTGGATTTTGAGAAAAAGAGATTGGTAGATATCAATGTTCGGAATTTAAAGATTGACAATTAAAATATTTAAAGATTTTTTTTAAAGTGGTTCGTTTTCGGATCACTTTTTTTGGCTTAATATTTTCATTCTGCTTTGTCAAAAAACTAAGCATGAAAAAAATATACTACGTTCCCGGATTGATTAGTGCTGTGCTGATTCCTATTTTATTCTGGTATTATGGAAATCAAAAGTTTGAAGAAATCAATATCTCGGTGATGGACATTGGACTTCCTGCGAAAGAAAGAGAAGGAATTAACAATAATTTTGCTAGTTTTGAACCTGCAAGAAACTGGAATTACAGGAAAATAAAAGTTGTTCCTGGAGAAGCTCAGCAAAATTCAAAATTATATGTTTCTGAACTGAAAAATCTTCAGAAAAGAAATGAAAAAGAGTCTGGTGTTGAATTTATTTTAGATCAAAATAATAACTATGGTGATTTTGTCTCTGTTTTGAATGATTTGGCAATAGCTAAACAAGAACAATATGCAGTTGATCTTGAGAAAACAGGGCATATTTTTGCTGTTTACAGCTATATTGATCCTAAGATGCAATATCCTGAATATGAATGTTTGCTTTGTAACGATATTATAGGTTGGGATTCAGCAGAAACTGTGAATACTTTTGAATCTACTCAATATGGGAAAATCTTTAATCTGTTTAGAACCGCATCTAAAGAAACCTCCTACATTATTTTTGGATTTCTCATATTTCTGAATATCTCTATGCTCAGCATCAAAGAACGATTTCAATTACACCATTAATTCCAAATAAAAAAGACTGCCTCACTTTTGAGACAGCCTCCTCCTTTTCAATTTACTTTTTATCTAACAACGGAAGATATTTTCCGTATCCTTTTGTTTCCATTTCTGCTTTTGGAATAAACTTCAGAGAAGCACTGTTGATGCAGTAACGAAGTCCGCCTTTATCTTCTGGACCATCCGTAAAAACGTGACCCAAGTGAGCATCCCCGATTTTACTTCTTACCTCTACCCTTGTCATTCCGTGGGTACGGTCGAGCTTTTCATCAATCAAACTTTTTGTAATTGGTTTTGAAAAACTTGGCCATCCACAGCCTGATTCAAATTTATCTGTTGAAATAAATAAGGGTTCTCCTGTGGTGATGTCTACATAAATTCCTTCACGGGTTTCATTCCAGTATTCATTTTGAAAAGCTCTTTCTGTACCATTTTCCTGCGTTACATTATATTGTTCTGCAGTTAGTTTTTGCTTTAAAACTTTTTTATCCTGCTTTTGATAGGTAGTTGCTTTAGGAAGTGGGTTGGCTTTTTTCGCCATTTCAAAAAGACCCGGTTCAATGTGGCAATATCCGCCCGGATTTTTATCTAAATAATCCTGATGATAATCTTCTGCCTTGTAGAAATTTTTCAAAGGAATTGTTTCTACCACAACCGGTTTGCTATATCCTTTAGCAAGCTTCTGAACTTCACTTTTTATAAGAGCTTCATCGGCTTTATCCGTATAATAAATTCCTGTTCTGTATTGGTCACCTCTGTCATTTCCCTGTTGATTAAGGCTTGTAGGATCAATGGTTTTAAAATACAGATCAATCAATAACTTCAAATCCACTTGTTCAGGATCATATTTTACTTTCACTGTTTCTGCAAAACCTGTTGTATGGCTTACTACTTCTTCATAGGTTGGATTCTGCGTTTTCCCGTTAGCATAGCCTACTTCCGTTCCTACCACTCCACGAATCTGTTGAAAAAAATGCTCTGTTCCCCAAAAACATCCGCCTGCAAAATAAATTTCCCTTACGTTTTTATTATCCATAATTTCCTGTTTTTCTTTTTTCACGTCTGTCTCAACGGGCTTATTCTTTTTAAAAAGCCCGCTCTCTGCAGCAAAAACTGCGATACCCAGAATAATGCCGAGTACAATTAATATATTTTTCATATTTAGCTTTTTATTCATTATTGTTTATTTTGTAAAATCATAAATCCAAATCCTAAAAGCATCAGATCTTTTAAAATAAAAAAGTCAGTTACAGGAACACCATCCACTACTTTTCACATTCCGGGAGTCGTAAACAGATAACTTAATGTTACCAGAAAAGTGACAATCATTCCTATTCCTGCATATCTTTTTAATACAGCAAATTTCGCACTAAATATCAGTAGTAAAGCAATGATAATTTCTATCGTTCCGATCAGATTTGACACTGTTTGGACACTCATTACTTTATATACGAAAAAAGTTAAGAAATGGTTTTCCACTAAAGGTTTTATTGCTGAGGCTTCCGTTGGAGTAAATTTGAAAATCCCAATCCAAAGTAAGATGAGTGCTGCTCCGAAAAGAGAGATATAATACCCTAGAGTATACGTTGATTGACTTTTGCCTGATGTTTGTTCTGTTCCTATCATTTTTTAAGATTTTGAATGAATACTTTTATTTGTTTTCAAAAGTATAGTCGGAACGGGTTCAAAATCCTGACAAAATTTTTCTTAGAAATTTAGTTTATCTATCATTTTATTCTTAAAATCCTGAATTTCAGATTCATTAATTTCACTGGTCTTTTCTGTAATGGTCTTTTTAAAAATATTATCCAGCAGCTTTAGTTTTTCATTGTAAACCTTACACCATTTGCAAACAAATATGTGGATGCTCAACCTTCTATTTTCTCCAGCAGAAATTGTTTGAGCATTTCGCTTTTCCATCAGCAAAGTGGCTTCACTGCATGGTAAAAATAATATATGTAGAATTTTTCTTATCATTTTTTATAATCTTGAAAACCAGTTAAACTCCAGACATTCTCTAAGCTGCATCCGGCTTCTTTGAAGAATCTTCCAAAGGTTAGTCGTAGAAACATTTAATTCCTGACTCACATCAGATGCTTTTTTTTCTTCGATGTAGTACATTTTAAGTAAAATTTTCCATCTGGCGGGTAATTCTTCAATACATTCTTCGAGGGTTTTATTAAAATCAGGATTATCCAGAAGTTCAGATTCCGTTGAAACATTCCAATCATTTAATACATCATTATTTTTCCATGATCCAGTCTCATCGAAAAAATGATCCAGTTTTACTCTGGGTTCCGATTTATATTTTTTCCGGTAAAAATCTGCAATTTTTCTATTCAGAATAGCCATCAGCCAAGTCAGCGGCTGGCTTTTCCCTTCAAAGGAGTCATAACTGGAAAAGGCTGCTATAAAAACATCCTGAACAACATCCTGAGCATCTTCTTTATTGGAAAGCAGATATAAAGCCTTCTTCAGAAGTGGTCCGGAATACTGTTCTATCCAGCTTTTCAGGATCTCGTTTTTCATCATTGTATGTATGTTTTTTATCTTATTCAGATCTTAGCGAAGGTAATAAGTTAAATGGAGATGAACAAAAAAACATTTTGGAAGCGAATAGTTTCTTGTTGGAAACACAAAGGCGCAAAAGATTTTAGATAATGAGGATATTTTTAAGGCGCAAGGATTTCGCTGATAAAATTGTACACTGTTTTGTTGGCCAGGAATGCACAAATAATAAAAGAATTCGTGCATTCCTAGCAAAAAAATAACAAGTGGTTAATCTTTGGCTTCCTTGCGCCTTAAAATAAGCAGGAAGAAATTCAAAAAACTTGGCGTCTAAGCATTTTCTAAAAAATATAGTCAGGATATTCATTACTATGAGAAACTATTATATCAGGCATTTGACAAATCACTCCTGAAAATATCAAATATTAGATATTAAATCACCTAAAAATCTTAAATTTGCATCTTATCAAAATTTGATACTAAAAAAAGCAAAAGCAATACTATGACATCACAAGAGATACGTCAAAAATTTTTAGACTATTTTAAAAGTAAGGAGCACCTTATCGTTCCTTCAGCTCCTATTGTGCTGAAAGACGACCCTACTCTTATGTTTTCCAACTCAGGAATGACGCAGTTCAAGGATTTTTTTCTTGGCTACAAAACACCTACGGCCCCAAGAATTGCCGATACACAAAAGTGTTTAAGAGTTTCAGGAAAACACAATGATTTGGATGATGTAGGTAGAGATACTTACCACCACACTATGTTTGAAATGTTGGGAAACTGGTCTTTCGGGGATTACTTCAAAAAGGAGGCTATTGCTTTTGCCTGGGAATTATTAACTGAAGTATACGGAATTCCAAAAGAGAATTTATATGTAACAATTTTCGAGGGAGATGCATCTGAAAACCTTGACAGAGATCAGGATGCTTATGATTTCTGGAAATCTCATATTGCAGAAGACAGAATCATCAACGGAAATAAGAAGGATAACTTCTGGGAAATGGGTGAAAGTGGACCTTGCGGACCTTGCTCAGAAATTCATGTTGACTTGAGAACTCCGGAAGAAAAAGCCAAAGTTTCAGGGCTTGAATTAGTGAATAATGACCACCCTCAGGTTGTAGAAGTATGGAACCTGGTTTTCATGGAATTCAACAGAAAGGCTGACAAGTCTTTGGAGAAACTTCCTGCTCAGCACGTTGATACGGGAATGGGCTTTGAACGTCTTTGTATGGCACTTCAGGGAAAATCTTCCAACTATGATACAGATGTTTTCACTCCGCTTATTTCTAAAGTTGAGGAACTTTCAGGAAAGAAATACACAGGAATTTTAGAAGACGAAAAAGATATTGCCATCCGTGTGGTAGTAGACCACATCAGAGCGGTTTCTTTTGCCATTGCAGACGGGCAGCTTCCTTCTAACGGAGGTGCAGGATATGTGATCAGAAGAATTTTAAGAAGAGGAATTTCTTATTCTTACAGATTCTTAGGAATGAAAGAACCTTTCCTTTATCAATTGGTTGCTGTATTGCAATCACAAATGGGCCCTTTCTTCCCTGAACTTGAAAAGCAAGGAAAATTGGTTACTGAAGTTATTAAAAGTGAAGAAGATTCATTCTTAAAAACCATTGAAAACGGTCTGATCAGAGTTGATAAATTAGTTCAACAGACGATTGCTGATAATCTGAAAGTATTACCAAGCGAAGAGGTTTTTGTATTGTATGATACGTATGGTTTCCCTGATGACTTAACAAGAATTATTGCGGAGGAAAAAGGGTTAACCATTGATGAAAAAGGATTCGAGGCTGAAATGGAAAAGCAAAAGCTTCGTTCCAAAGCGGATTCTGCTCAGAAAGTATATGACTGGGTGACTTTAGACGAAAGAGATGAAAATTTTGTTGGATACGACCAGATTGAATCTGAAACCTATATTACAAGATACAGAAAAGTAGAAAACAAAGATGGAGAATTCTATCAGGTGGTATTAAGCAGCTCTCCATTCTACCCTGAAGGTGGTGGACAGGTTGGAGATAAAGGTGTTCTTGAAAATGCCACTGAAAGCTTCGAAGTGTTGGAAACTAAAAAAGAAAATGGTCTTATCATTTCTTTAATTAACGGTCTTCCAAAAGATGCTGGAGCTGTTTTCTATGCTAAAGTAAATGCAACTGACAGAAAGAACTCTCAGGCTAACCACTCTGTAACTCACCTTTTACATGAAGCGTTAAGAGATGTTCTGGGAACTCACGTAGAACAAAAAGGATCTTACGTAGGGCCTGATTATCTGCGTTTCGACTTCTCTCACTTTAATAAAATGACTGAAGAAGAAATTGCTTTAATTGAAGAAAAAGTGAATCACAAAATCAAAGAAAGCATTACATTACAGGAATTCAGAAATATTCCGATTAAGGAAGCTTTGGAGAAAGGAGCAATGGCTTTATTTGGAGAAAAATATGGTGACAATGTGAGAATGATTCAGTTCGGAAGTTCTAAGGAACTTTGTGGAGGGACTCACGTAAAAAACACCAGCGAGATCGGTCTTTTCAAGATCACTTCTGAAGGGTCTGCCGCTGCAGGGATCAGAAGAATTGAAGCGATTTCAGGAGACAAATCTGAAGAATATTTCAAGAATCTTGAACAACAGATCATTGAACTTTCTCAATTGCTGAAGTCTAAAGATGTGGTAAGATCTATCGAGAAATTAATCGAGGAAAATGCATCATTAAAAGCTGAAGTAGACGCTTTTAAAAAGGAAAAAGCAAAAGGAGAAATCGGTGACTGGAAGAATGCTTACGAGCAGAAAGGCAACAAGCAGTTGTTAGTGAAAAAGACTTCTCTGGATGCTGGTTCTGTTAAAGATATTGTATTCCAATTGAAGAGAGAGATCCCAACTTCGGTAACGATCATTCTTTCTGATGCGGATGGTAAACCAATGATTACTGTAGGAGTTTCTGATGATCTGGCAGCAGAATATCAGGCAGGAGCGATTGTAAAAGATCTTGCTAAAGAAATTCAAGGTGGTGGTGGTGGAAATCCTGGTTTTGCTACTGCTGGTGGTAAAAACCTTGACGGATTGGAAAATGCTTATCAAAAAGCGCTGAATATTTAAAAAATATTGAAACATATTGAAAACTCCTGAATTGTTCAATTCAGGAGTTTTTTATTTATATTCGTTCTAATTATTGACTATTCCTTAACAAATCCTTACCTAATCTTAAACTATTTGTTTTCTCCCCGTAAAGTCTAATTAACACTAAGCCTTTAGTTTTGTCATAATCGAAATTAAAAAAATTAATTATGAAAATTAACAAAACTATTGGAGCTCTACTCCTTACTTCCCTTGTCTTTCAAGGCTGTAAAGATGACAATAACGGAGGTGAAAATTCTCCTATCAACGACAAAGTCAAGATTGAAAATTTCTCTAAAGAGTCCGCTTTTGTGTATGGGATGACTGGTTTTGAAAACTTAAATATTACCACCCTTATTTCCAGTTCTGATGTTCTTCCAGGCTCTCCTGATTTTGTTTTCGGAGGACAGCCGGACGGAATGGGAATCATGAAAGATCCTAAATCTGACGGTTATCTGATGATTACCAACCATGAAATCAAACAATCTGTATCAAGAGTATATCTGGATAAAACTTTCAGACCCATAAAAGGAGAATATATTTTAAATGGAACCGGAGGAATGACAAGGTTATGTTCTGCTACCTTGGCAACTCCTGAAGTTCATGGTTTCAGTGCATTCCTTACTGCTGGTGAATCTGGTGAAGAAAGCATGGTTCACGCTTTAGACCCATTGGCACCTGCATCTCAGGCATCAGACAAAACCAGAGTAAAACCAGCTTTAGGAAAAGCGTCTATGGAAAATGCAGTTCCCCTTCCTAAGGATGTTTCCAATGGAAAGTCTTATATCCTGATCGGTGAAGACCAGTCTTATTCTTCATCTCATCAGTCTGCAGGACAGCTGATCATGTATGTAGCAGACGCCCAGGGAGACCTGAACAACGGTAAATTATATGCTCTTAAAAGAACAAATAATAACTACACTGAAACAGATATGACGAAAGGAAGCACCTACGATGTGGAGTTTGTGGAGATTCCTAACGCCAAAAATCTTACCGGAGCTCAGATCAACCAGAAAAACATTGATAATAATGCGATCCGTTTTTCAAGGGTAGAAGATGTAGATTACAGAAAAGGGGCAGGAAAAGGGAGAGAGATCTACTTTACGGCTACCGGAGAATCTTCTGATGGGGTAAATCCAAAACCGGGATTAACAATGTGGGGAAGAGTGTACAAACTTGTTCTTAACTCCAGCAATATGCTGACAGGAAAATTAGAAGTAGTTGCGGAAGGAGATTCTAATCCAGGCAATAACCTGATTAATCCTGATAATTTATGTGTAACTGAAAATTATGTTTACATCCAGGAAGATGGAGACTCATATTACAAAGCAGCCAACCATGATTCTCATATCTGGCAATTGAATATTGCTACAAAGCAATATAAGCCATGGCTGAATATGAAACATAACAGAGGTAATTCTGCATGGAATACAGCATACAACCAATCCGGAGACCTTCAGAAATTCGGTTCATGGGAATATGGAGCAATGGTTGACATTTCTGATATCATCGGGGTTCCTAATACATTTGCCGTTAATATCCACTCTCACACATGGCAGTTGGATAAATTTAAAAACCCGGACGGTTCCGGAGTCAACACCAACAAAGAAGGCGGACAAATTGTAATTATCCGCAACGTAGAAAAATAGTTTTAATACTCCACACTAATCAAAGTATCAACAGTAAATCTCTGTTGATACTTTTTCTTACTTATGAAGAAACTTTCAAAATATCCGATACTTCTCCTTTTATACTCCGCAACAGCACTTCTTGTCCTTTCATATTGTAAAGGAGAAAAGCAGCAACCAGTTTATGAAGATCTGGGTTCTGTAAAAAGCAGAATCATCACCATTAACACCGATTTTGAAAAGCAGATCAATGAACTGAAAACCCTTGTTTCTAAGGACTCTGATGAAAAGCTTCTTCGGGAGAAGTTTGAAAATATCAGAAAGACCTACAAAAAAATGGAATGGGCTATAGAATACTTCCTTCCCCACTCTGCCCGATTCATTAACGGACCGGCAATTCCTGAAATAGAAATGGATGAACATACAGAAATAGAACCTGAAGGATTACAGGTTTTAGAAGAAATATTGTACCCCTATCACCAGGAAAACAAAGATGAGGTGATCAGAATGCTTAACAAGCTTATCAATAAGAGCAATACCATAAAAACCAATTTTCAGGTCATTACCATCAGCAAAGATCAGGTTTTTGATGCTTTGAGGCAGGAAGCTTTCAGAATTTCCAGTTTAGGTATTTCAGGTTTTGACACCCCTATTTCCGGAGTCTTTTTAAAGGAAATTCCTTTTTCCTTTGAAGGTATTAAGGAAACATTGGAGCAAATATCAACCGTCAGATCAAAAGATAAAGCTCTAAAAAGTATTATAATGGAGATCAATGCTGCCACAGAAGTCCTGAAAAAAAATACGGATAAGAATACATTTGATTATATAAGCTTTATACCGGATCATCTCAATAAGATCACTGCTCTGATGCTTGATTTTAAAAATCAGGAAAAAATCCCTGATGTAGAGGTAACGACTGCCTTAAACAAAAACGCTGATACATTTTTTTCTAAAAATGCCTTCAATCCAAATGCTTTCACACCAGGAAAAGAATATGCTTTTTCAGAACAAAAGGCAGCTCTTGGGCAACAGCTTTTTAATGATAATATGTTATCAAATAATAACAACCGAAGCTGTGCAACGTGCCACATTCCTGAAAAAGCTTTTACTGATGGACTTGCGAGATCTATGTCGCTTGAAAATTCAAAACTTGCAAGAAATGCTCCTTCCCTCAACTATGCTGGATTTCAGCATGGTCAGTTTTGGGATATGAGGAAGGATGATCTGGAAGGGCAAAGCTCAGATGTTATCTCTAATAAAGAAGAAATGCATGGTGATTTAAATGTCATTCTTGACAAAATTAACCAAGATAAAAACTATCAGGCTGCATTTAAAAGGATTTATCATTCACAAAAAACAGAAGTATGGCAGCTTCAGAATGTATTAGCCAGCTACATCCGTTCCTTGGCAAAGTTCAATTCCAATTTTGATGAATATATGCAGGGAAATAAATCGGCAATGACCGAAAACCAAAAACGAGGGTTTAACCTCTTTGTTGGAAAAGCCCAATGTGCAATATGCCATTTTATTCCTTTGTTCAATGGTACTGTTCCCCCTACTTTCAAAAAAACAGAACAGGAAGTATTAGGGATAGCAACGAATGAAGACAATAAAACATTTGACAATGACCTGGGAAGAGGAAAGTTTCATGAAACAGTAGCTGCATTACAGCATTCCTTCAAAACTCCCACTCTCAGAAACATTCATAAAACAGCACCTTATATGCACAACGGAGGTTATAAGACATTGAAAGATGTCATGAATTTTTATAATAAAGGAGGTGGAAAAGGTTTCGGATTCAAAGTAGAAAACCAAACACTTTCTGATACTCCTTTGCAGCTAACTGAACCTGAAATAGATCATATTATTGAATTTATGAAGTCTTTAGATGATCAATAAATAATCCTGAATTTAAGCAACGGTAAAAAAACTTCCGAACTCTATCTGTTCGGGAGTTTTTTATTGGAAATTCTCATAAACTTCAGAAAGACAATCTTCGTTCTAATTATAAAGCTGAGCTTTTAGGGAAATTCCATACCTATCTTAGATTAAATCAATGTTATACTGTGTTAAAAACTTTTCTACCACAATAAATATTATTAATTTTGACATAGTTTTTTTACATGAAAAGGGGTTTACAGTTATTATTTTTTCTGATTTGCTTTTGGGGGCATTCACAACTTAGAATTAAAGTTGTTGATGACTCCAATCAAAAGCCTATCTCTAATGCCAAGGTTTTCTGTGGCAATACTATTCTTGGCTATACCAATACTCAGGGAGTTCTGGAGTTTAAAACAGCATGCAAAAACATTGAGGTAGAAGCCGAGTTGTATCAAAATGGGACAACACCTATAGAAAGCAGTATGGAGGTTTCGCTAAGTAAAAAATCTTCAAAAACAACCAATATTGAAACGGTAGTGATTGAAGACAAAAGTGATCCAAGAGCTTTGGAAATCCTGAAAAAAGTAAACAAACTGTTCCATGAAAACTCTCCTAAAAGTTTAAGTTCTTACGCTTATAAATCTTACGAAAAAATCTCTTTGGATATTGATGAGGATAGCCTAACTCAATTCAATCAGTATTTTAACGATTTAAATTTCTTCAAGAAAAAGAGAGAAAAAGACTCGCTGAATAACATCAGTGCAAGAAAAATATTCGCAAAAAGCAAACTCTTCCTTTGGGAAAGAGCACAAGAGTTTTTGTACTCCAAAAAATATGGTGAAAAGATCAACATACTTGACAACAGAATTTCAGGCCTAAAACAGCCGGTCTACGAAATGATTGCTCTTCAGCAAAGTAACAGAGATATTGTTCCGGAACAGGTAAAACCTGAAAACAGGGGCCTTTACCGATATTACCTTTCCGATACCATAGAACTTGACGGGAGAAAAAACTTTGTCATCCGCTTCCGTGAAGTCAATTATAAAAATCTTGATAAAAAAAGAAAATACACAGGAGCTATCTATGTGGATACTGAGACTTACGGAATTAAAAAAATTGAGAACTTCAGTAAAAGTAAGAATGACGGGATCATTACCAGTACCTGGATTTTCTACAACAACAAGTGGTTCCTTTCCCATGAAACCACCAAGCTTAAAATGGGTAAAATGGCTATGGATGATAAGGAACATACCGACAAAAAGGATAAAAGAAGCTTTGGAACTTACGCCTTCCTTACCTCGAAATATTTTGACTTCGCCTCTCCTATTGAAGAAAAGCCTAAAGATTTCAAAGGTTATACCTTCTCTGTGAAAAGTATTGACGGACATTCTCTGGATCAATACAGAACAGAACAGCTTACTGAAAGGGAGCACAATACATACAAGATTATTGACAGCCTTGGTAAAAAATATAAAATTGACAACAAAGCACAGATTATTTCGGGGCTACTTAACGGACAGATCAGAGTGGGTGTTCTAGATTTTGCTGTAGATGAAATTGCCAACTATAACTCCTACGAAGGATTCAGACTTGGATTAAAGGCTAAAATCAATGAGAATTTCAATCCTTATTTCTCTCCGGATTACTATTTTGCTTATGGAGTAAAAGACAGAAGATGGAAATACGGAATGGGAATAGATATCAAAACATCTTTGGAAAAAAACTCATTCTTCAGGTTTGATTTTTATGACGATGTAACGGCTTCAGGAGAGTTCTACAGAAGGCTTTGGAACTTCAAAATGAGAATGATGAACTTTGGAAATAACCTGAACAATGATAAATATTTCCACTTCAAAGGGGCTTCATTATCATACCTTAATGATGTAACCAACGGGCTTACTCTTGCCCTTGCCGTAAGAAGAAATATAGAGGAAGCTCAGTTTGATTATCAGTTTAGAGATGGTGGTTCTTCCTTCAAGAATTTTAATACCTTATTTACGTTAAAATACTCGCCAAACTCTACCAATATTATGACTCCACAGGGAAAATCTCTGATCGATCAAAAATATCCGGAACTGTACTTCAACTATGAACAGAGTTACAAAATGGCAGGTGGAAGTTTCAATTATTCCCGCTTTGATGCTCTTTTTGTTCATAATTTTAAGACACCTATCGGAACAACAGGTTTTAGATTGTATGGTGGGGTTGTTTTAGGAGAAGCTCCGATATGGAAGAATTTCACCATGAACGGACTTGCCTCTCCAGGTAAAGATTTCAATTTTAACCTTACGTCATTCCTTGGTTTTGCTACTCTGGAAGGTGGAAAATATTACAACGATAAATTTGTGGCTTACTATTTCACCCATAAATTGCCGTTATACTTTAAAAGTTTCGGACACAATGTTTCCAGCTTTGATTTTGTACTTCGCGGAACGATTGGAGATATGAAACATCCGGAATACCATCAGTTCAAGTTTAAAAAACTGGATCATCTGTACCAGGAAGTAGGATTGGAATGGAATAACTTCCTTTCCAGCTATTTCAACCTTGGATTATTCTACAGAGTGGGCTATTATGCTACTCCACATTTCAAGGAAAATTTCGCCATCCAATTTAAGCTAAAATTCCTGGAGTTTTAATAGCTTACCAATACTCAAAACGTACATTATACCTATAAGAATATGCAAAGAATAGAAATAAAAGCGGAAGGCTTTTTTGAATTATTGAAATTAAAAGATACTTCCATGTGGACTATTTTCTCACAAATGATTGACGGGAATGAAAAAGAAATCATATTTTTAGATAACGAAGATAAAATCCTTTTCAACTATATTTTGCCATCTAATACAGAGAAACTGGAAGAAGACAGAAAAGAGTTCTCCAAGCAGTTTGCTGATAAGCTCGGCAGTTTAAATTAAAAGCCAATGAATAAGAATTATATTTTTTCTTTACTGGGTCTTCTGTTATTCAGTATCGGAAATGCTCAAACCTATAAAAAGCCTTTGGTATCAGCCATTAAAGAAACTGATCTCAGAAAAGACATGTATGAATTGGCAGCAGATCAGTTCTGGGGACGTGAAGCAGGAACTTTAGATGAGTTAAAAGTATCTATGTGGCTGGCAGATAAAGCCAAAGAAGCAGGAATGAAACCTGCAGGCGATAATGGTACTTTTTTCCAGTTTTTTGATATGTACAGACATCAGACTACTCCACAAAGCAGCCTGAAAGTTGGAGATACCCAATTGAAATTATGGAAAGATTTTCTTGTTGCTGAGCCCGTAAATGCTTCTATTGATACAGATATTGTATACGCAGGAAATACAGAGCCTGAGGATCTTGCCAAACTTAATCTTAAAGGAAAAGTGCTGGCAGTAAATGCTTCTGACAAGAACATTGATAAAGAAATGACTCTCTTTGTAAGGAGATATCCTGGTTTTGTAAGAACAAAATATTACAACAAAACTACTGAACTGGGAGCAAAAGCCATTATTTTCATCACTGATGATATTTCAGACAAAAGCTGGGTGGAAGTACTTCCCCAAATGACCAGAGGAACTTATGGTGTGGAAGGATTAAGAGAAAAAATCACCAATAATATTCCTGTTCTCTGGATCAAAAGAGAGAATGCCAATTGGGTAAAAAACAATCCTAAAATTTCTCTTAACCTGTTGACAGAAACCTACAAATATCCTTCCGTAAACATCATCGGAAAAATTGAAGGAACAGATCCTGTTCTTAAAAAAGAATACGTTTTACTAAGCGGACACCAGGATCACGACGGCATCAGACATCCTGTAAAGAATGACACTATCTATAACGGTGCTGATGACAATGCCAGTACCTGTGTTGCTATGCTGGCCATGGCAAGAGCTTACAAAAAACAGCCGGGAAAAAGAAGCATCTTGTTTGTGTTTCACGGTGCTGAAGAAAGAGGATTACTTGGTTCAAGATGGCATGCTGCCCACCCTGTAGTTCCGAAAGAGAATATTGTAGCGGTACTGAATGGCGACATGATCGGAAGAAACGATAATAATGAAGCCGCTTTATTAGGAGGAAACGCTCCGCACAAAAATTCTGAAGAGCTTGTAAAAATGGCTGAAGAGGCCAATAACGAGAGTACAAAATTCAAATATTTAAAAGATTGGGATTCTCCAAATCATGCTGAGTATTTTTATTTCAGAAGCGACCATCTTCCCTATGCTAAAGTGGGTATTCCGGCAGTGTTTTTTACCAGCGTACTGCATGACCAGTACCACACTCCGCAAGATGAATCTGAAAACATCAACTATAAGAAGCTGTATAAAATGACAGAATGGATGTACAGAACATCATGGAAAGTAGCTAATGAAGCTGAACGTCCGAAAGTGATTTCGAATTTCACGCTTGAAAGATAAATGACCAACTCCGGCTCACGAATGTGAGCCGGAGTTTTTTGTGACAATGCCATGAATGCACCGTTGATTTTTAGTTGAATAGGATCATTTTCTTCTTATATAAACATCAACATATAGTTTGTCATTCCGACGAAGGAAGAATCTCAACTCCGCTTTCAGAAAACCATAGTATAGATTCCTCCGAAATAACAAACAGCAAGTTAAAAAGCTAATAATTCCCAGCAAACAAAATAGTTTTAAGATACTTTAGCTACAAAATTCTATGTATTTATATGGTTATTTTTTAAAATACATAAATTCATTATAACCATTATTTTATTCGTGCATTAGTGGCTAATAAAATGTGGATGTATTTTCACAAACTAAATCAGCAGATTCATCAAAGACGGATCATTGTTAAGATAGTTGACAAAAAAATCCTGCTTTTTCATGTTGTCCATCAAAGGGGTAAAATCTTCTTTTTGTTTCAGGGCAATTCCCACTACGGCTATCCCTTTTTCCTTTGAATTTTTCTGAGTGTATTCAAAAAAAGTAATATCGTCATTAGGTCCAAGCACATCCATTACAAAAGTTTTCAATGCTCCCGGCCTTTGTGGAAACCTTACCAAGAAATAGTGTTTTAAGTTTGCATAGAGTAAAGCTTTTTCTTTGATCTCTTCCATTCTGGTGATATCATTATTGCTTCCACTGATGATACACACCACATTCTTTCCTTCGATCTGATCTTTATACTTTTCTAAAGCCGCCACGGAAAGAGCGCCAGCCGGTTCCACCACAATAGCATCTTTATTGTATAAGGAAAGAATAGTTTCACACACAAGTCCCTCCTCTAAGGTAACCACATCATACAATATATTCTTACATAATTCAAACGTGAGATTTCCTACCTGCTGTACGGCAGCACCATCTATAAAACGACTGATCTTTTCAAGATGTACAGGTTTCCCATTTTCCAGCGCTTTTTTCATGCTTGCAGCTGCTGAAGGTTCTACCCCTATGATTTTTGTTTGCGGAGATAATTCTTTAAAGACAGAACAAATACCAGCAGCCAATCCTCCGCCACCTATCGGTACAAAAAGATAATCAATGGGGTCATCTGACTGTTCTAAAATTTCCAATGCCGTTGTTGCCTGCCCCTCAACGATTGCAAGATCATCAAAAGGGTGAATGAATGTTCCGTTATTTTCATTACAAAACTTCATCGCAGCATCTTTTGCTTCATCAAAAGTATCTCCATATAAAACAATATCAACATAGTTTCCACCGAACATCCTAACCTGCTCCAGCTTTTGCCCCGGAGTGGGTAAAGGCATAAAAATAGTTCCTTTTACTTCCATGGTATTGCATGCAAAAGCAACTCCTTGAGCGTGATTACCGGCACTGGCACAAACAATTCCTCTGGAAAGTTCGTTCTCTGGCATGGTTGACATTTTGTTATAAGCCCCACGAATTTTATAGGATCTTACTCTTTGAAGGTCTTCTCTTTTAAAATGTACTTGAGCATTATAAATTCCTGACAAATTATTGTTAACAGCCAATGGCGTTCTGACGCACACATTTTTAAGTCTTTCTGCTGCTTTGTACACATTATCCAACATGGATAAATAGGTTTCTCCCGTCCTCATTCTTCTTTTTTATTAATGATTCTCCGGTCTCAGGCTGCGTACGGTTTTTCCGGCCTTCCACATTTCACTTTCTCTTAATTCGGTTAATTCAACTTCCAGCTTTTCTCTGTAATCAGGTTTACTGTTACTGTCGATTGATCTTTGAGCTTCATTTCCTTTAGCAACATTGTCATACAATTCTTCAAATAAAGGAGATGTTGCATCTCTGAAACGTTTCCACCAGTCTAAAGCTCCTCTTTGTGCTGTTGTACTACAGTTGGCATACATCCAGTCCATCCCGTTTTCTGCTACCAATGGCATTAATGATTGGGTAAGTTCTTCTACGGTTTCGTTAAAAGCTTCCGAAGGGCTATGACCATTCTTTCTTAATACATCATATTGTGCAGCGAATATTCCCTGTACAGCCCCCATCAATGTTCCTCGTTCTCCGGCAAGATCGCTGTACACCTCTTTTTTAAAGTCTGTTTCAAATAAATATCCGCTTCCTATGGCAATTCCCAGAGCAGTTACTCTTTCTCTTGCTTTTCCTGTGGCATCCTGATAAACAGCAAAGCTGCTGTTTAATCCCCTGTCCTGAAGGAACATTCTTCTTAATGAAGTTCCTGAACCTTTTGGAGCAACAAGAAATACATCTACATCTGCAGGAGGAACAATTCCGGTACGTTCGCTGAAAGTAATTCCAAAACCATGAGAGAAATACAACGCTTTCCCGGGAGTAAGGTACTGCTTTACTTTTGGCCAATATTCGATCTGTGCAGCATCACTCAGTAAATAACAGACGATGGTTCCTTTTTCCAAAGCTTCTTCTATTTCGAATAAAGTTTCTCCCGGCACAAATCCGTCTGCTACTGCTTTATCCCATGATTTAGAATTTTTTCTCTGGCCTACAATCACATTGATTCCGTTATCTTTCTGATTTAATGCCTGCCCCGGCCCCTGTACTCCATAACCGATTACTGCTACTACTTCATCTTTTAATACTTCCTGAGCTTTTTTTAATGGAAATTCTTCTCTTGTTACTACGTTTTCTTCTACCCCTCCGAAATTTAATTTTGCCATTTTCTATAATTTTATTTTGTTGTTTTATACTATTGATTGATACCCCTTACCTTTCTAAGAAATAGTAAGTGAAAAAAGATTTTATTCTAACACTTAAGTTCACTTTAGTAAGTTTAAATAATGCTGATTAAGAAGTTCACATAAGATGAAAATCAGAGATTTTCAAAAAAACTTAAGTGTACTTGATATGCATAAAGCTTGTTGACTTAAAAATATCTTAAGTGTTATTTTAGCTGCTCATAGCTAGTTTTATATTTAGCTAGCGTATTCTATTGCTGTGAGATATGGATTTTTATGATAATGAACCTCCAACACATCTACCTGTTTTTCCATTTGTCTGGTGATCTTCTGAACCGATTCCTCTGTTTCTCTGATGGTAATGACAAACTTTTTTATATTCTCTGTTTCAGACGGCCCCATATTGAAATGGGTTATGGAAATCCTCCGTCTTGAAAAAATAGCATTGATTCTGCTCATCAATCCCAAACAATCCTCTGTATAGGCTGTTATAGTATATTCTTTATTTTCTGTTCTCATTTTTTGTTGATTTTATGATTTATGATTCAATACAATTTCTGAAACACTTTTTCCCTGAGGAATCATAGGAAATACATTATGTTTCTTTCCTGTCATCACCTCCAGTAGAAAAGCCCCTTGATGAGTGAGCATTTCCTCAAGTGCTTCTTTCAAATATTCTCTCTGACTCACCTTTCTTCCGGGAATATGGTATCCGCTCGCCACCTGTACAAACTCCGGACTCTGGATGTCCACAGAAGAATATCTCTCTTCATGAAAAAGCTCCTGCCATTGTCTTACCATTCCCAGATAGCTGTTGTTCAGTATTAAAATTTTAACTTCCGGATGATATTGCATCACTGTTCCCAGCTCCTGGATATTCATCTGGGCACCTCCGTCTCCCATTACTGCAATAACCGGAAGATTACGTTCTCCATAAGCTGCGCCTATTGCTGCGGGAAGGCAGAACCCCATTGTTCCCAATCCTCCACTTGTAACATTAGTTCTTGTATGCTGAAAGTTGGAATATCTGCAGGTTACCATCTGATGTTGCCCTACATCCGTTACAATCACAGCATCTCCCCTCGTCATTTCATTAAGGCATCTTATAACTTCGCCCATAGTAATCTCTTCTTCATTAGGATATAATTCCTCATTAATGAGATTGATGCTTTCCACTTCCAGGCAATCTTTAAACCTTTGATGCCATTCCGGATGCTCTCCTTTCTTAATTAATGCGGTAAGAATCGGTAAAGTTTCTTTGCAGTTTCCAAGAACGGGAACATCTGCTTTTACATTTTTATTGATTTCTGATGAATCAATATCAAAATGAATAACCTTTGCCTGCTTCGCATACTGGTCTAGTCTTCCTGTCACACGATCATCGAAACGCATTCCTACAGCAATCAGAACATCACATTGATTGGTAAGAATATTGGGTCCGTAATTTCCATGCATTCCTACCATTCCTACTGCCTGTGAATGATCTGTAGGAATAGCACCCATTCCCAAAACCGTCCATGCTACCGGAATTCCAGATTTTTCGGCAAACTCCAGGAATTCTTTTTCTGCTTTTCCCAGCATAATTCCCTGCCCCGCAATAATGAACGGACGCTCTGCCTGGTTAATGAGTTCTGCTGCCTGCTCAATATTTCTCAACGATGGAGCAGGATCCGGTTTATAGCTTCTTAAGGAATTACATGGAGAATATCCTTTGTATGAAACTTTCTGCAACTGGGCATTTTTAGTTACATCAATAAGTACCGGCCCCGGACGTCCCGATTTTGCGATATAAAATGCTTTAGCTAACACTTCAGGAAGTTCATTGGCATCGGTTACCTGATAATTCCATTTGGTAACGGGGCTGGTGATATTCATAACATCAATTTCCTGAAAAGCATCCGTTCCTAAAAGATGATCAAACACCTGTCCTGTAATGCATACCAATGGTGTATTATCCAATAAAGCATCTGCTAATCCTGTCACCAGGTTGGTAGCTCCAGGACCACTTGTAGCCATAACTACTCCTACTTTTCCGGAAACTCTAGCCAATCCTTGTGCGGCATGTACGGCTGCCTGCTCATGGCGGACAAGAATATGCTCCAACTGATCTTTGTAATCATAAAGCGCATCATAAATGGGAATGATGGCTCCACCGGGATAACCGAAAACGGTTTTTACACCCTCATGAAGAAATGCTTCAAGGATAATCCGGCTTCCGCTCAGTTCTATAGCAGTTGATTGATTTAAATTCTTCATACTATCTGATTTTAAATTTCATCCGTTACACAGCCTTCAGCGGCGGATGATACGGTTAATGCATATTTATAGAGCAATCCTTTCTTCACTTTTAGAGCAGGTTTTTGCCAGCCTTGCTTTCTTTTTTCAATCTCTTCTTCTGAAACTTTTAGCTGTATGGTATTGTTTACAGCATCTATTTCTATAAGGTCATCATCTTCCACAAAAGCAATTAATCCGCCTTCATGAGCTTCAGGAGTGATATGTCCTACAACAAATCCATGAGTTCCACCACTAAATCGGCCATCCGTAATCAAAGCAACACTACTTCCCAGTCCTGCACCAATCAAAGCACTTGTAGGTTTCAGCATTTCCGGCATTCCTGGAGCTCCTTTTGGCCCTTCATTGCGGATCACAATCACATCACCTTGTTGAACGGTCCCATCTTCAATTCCTTTGATGAGGTTCTTCTCACCATCAAATACACGGGCTTTTCCAACAAATCGTTCTCCTTCTTTTCCTGTGATCTTGGCAACACTTCCTTTTTCTGCAAGGTTTCCATATAGAATTCTCAAATGGCCGGTAGGTTTTACCGGATTTGATAATGGTTTTATAATCTTTTGAGTACTAAAGTTCAGTGACGGAACATCTTCTAAATTTTCGGCTAATGTTTTTCCGGTAACGGTTAAGCAATCCCCGTGTAACAACCCTTCCTCCAATAGATATTTCATGACTGCCGGTATTCCGCCATGTTCATGTAAATCCTGCATCAGGTACTTTCCACTTGGCTTAAGGTCGGCCAACACAGGAGTACAATCGCTCATTGTTTGAAAATCATCCTGAGTAACAGATACTCCGACACTTTTAGCCATTGCTATAAAATGAAGAACGGCATTGGTACTGCCTCCTAAAACTACAATCAGGCGAAGTGCATTTTCAAAAGCTTTACGGGTCATGATATCTGAAGGTTTGATATCTTTTTCCAGGAGAATCTTCAGGTATTTCCCTGCTTCCAGACATTCATCCTGTTTTTCTTTACTTAATGCCGGATTGGAAGAAGAATAGGGAAGACTCATTCCTAATGCTTCTATTGCAGAAGCCATCGTATTGGCTGTATACATTCCGCCACAAGCGCCTGCTCCGGGACAGGAATTTTTAACCACTCCATCAAAATCTTCCTCTGAAATTTCTCCTGCAATTTTTTTTCCTAAAGCTTCAAAAGCAGAAACGATATTCAATGTTTCACCTTTGTAGCACCCCGGGGCAATAGTTCCACCATATACCATCAGTGAAGGTCTGTTCAGTCTACCCATCGCAATGATTGTTCCCGGCATATTTTTGTCACATCCTGGTAAAGCAATAAGTCCGTCATAATACTGAGCACCACAAATAGCTTCAATACTGTCTGCAATCACATCCCGGCTTACCAGTGAATAGCGCATCCCATCAGTTCCGTTGCTCATTCCGTCACTTACCCCAATGGTATTAAAGATCAACCCTGCCAATCCGTGATTCCATGTTCCTTTTTTCACCACTCTGGCCAGATCGTTGAGGTGCATGTTGCAGGTATTTCCATCGTACCCCATGCTTGCAATCCCGATCTGCGCTTTTTGCATATCTTCTTCTGTAAAACCAATCCCGTATAACATTGCTTTTGCGGCTGGCTGTTCACTGTTTTGTGTGAATGTTTTTGAATATTTATTTAACATATTTTCCTGCATTTGCTGTTCATCCAGTCTCTTTAAATGATTCTTTTGTATTTAATTTCGGGTCAAAACTACAGCTTGTAATATTTTTTTAATTCTCAGTTTTTCTGAAACTACAATATCCAATCATTTAAAAATCAATCACAACTAATTAATAATCAATAATTTAAATTTTAAAAATTTACAATGACAGAACTCTCACTAATTTTAAATAAGCCTGTTGTACCTTTTCACTTGCTGTATCTTCCCATTGTTTGGTGAAAGGAACATCATCCAAGGAATCCAACGCAACAATTTCGGCTGCTGTTCCGCAGAAAAATGCGGCATCCGCACCTCTCATTTCTTCCGGTTTAAAGAAGGTTTCTTTTACGGGAATATTCAGTTCATCACATATTTCAAAAACTGTCTGTCTTGTGATACCAGGAAGAATGCTTCCTTTTGCGGGAGTAAATAATGTTCCGTCTTTTTCATAAAAAACATTGGCTCCTGAGCTTTCTGCGACATATCCGTTTTCATCCAGCACCAAAGCTTCGTCATATCCTTTATCTTTTGCATCCTGACAAGCCAGAATAGAGTTCACATAATGGCCACCTACTTTGGCTTCCACTTTGAAGGCTTTCGGATTAGGACGCTGAAAACCAGAGGTCATAATCTTCATTTTATCTGCGAGATAACCGTTGCTCCATTCCCAAGCCAAAAGGGATAAGTAAGATTCTTTGCCTTTTGAAAGGGACATATTGGGAGAACAGGTTACCAGAGGACGGATATAAGCATCTGTAAAGCCGTTCAGTTCCAACAGTTCATAAGTAAGTTCTGTAAGCTGATCTACTGAATAATTGAAGGGAATGTGCATTAGTTCTGCAGATCTTTTCAGCCTTTCATAGTGTTCTTTTGCTTTAAAAATCCTTGTTCCATGGGCTGTGCTGTAAGATTTAATTCCTTCAAAAACTGAATATCCATAGTGAAGAGATTGCCCATAAAGATTGGTTCCTGCGTCTTTGGCTTTCATGAAATTTCCATCAAAATAGATGACCGTGTCGTCGTTGTAATACATGTTATAGTGGGTTAAAATTTAAGAAATGGGAATAAAAAAAGCCCTCTCACGCTGTGAGAGGGCTCAATATATGTACAGTCATACATCTTCCGTCTCACAAGCGTAAGGGAATAATAATGACGATAATAATTACTGCGAATAACTGATACATAGTTGTACTCTAAAAAATTAAAATAAAAAAAGCCGCTTCAAAATGAAACGGCTATATATAATTTAAATAAAAATCTATTTTAAAATGCCGTTTCCTGACTGTTGTAAATGACAACAGCTGCAATAGAAATGACAATAATATTTTTTTGATTCGTAAAATTCATATTGCAAATGTATAAACTTTTTAAAAACCCACAAGTTTTTTTAAAACTTTTTATTTTTTCCGTAAAAAATGATTAACGGTTTCTTTGGCTTCAGCCACATCGTGAACTCTTAAAATTTTCGCTCCCTGCTCCAGCACTTTCATGTGCAATTTCTGTGTTTCCTCATTGATATCAAGCGGAGATTTTCCAAGGGGTTTGTAGATAAATGATTTTCTTGAAATACCGATCAGTAAAGGAAATTTCCCAAATTCAAGATATCCAACCTCATTAATCATTTTCATCTGATCTTCTATTGTTTTTCCAAAGCCAAAACCGGGGTCTAAAATGATATCTTTTACTCCTTTTTGTAACAGTTCATTGGTCTTTTCAGAAAAATATCGGTTTACTTCCAGTGTTATATCTTCAAACTTAATTTTATCATGCATGGTTTCATAAGACGGATTAACATGCATTAAAATGTAAGGAAGCTTAGTTTCTGCTGCTGTATCAAACATTTTTTCAGCATATTGTCCTCCGGAAATATCATTAATCATATCTATCCCTTCATTGAATCCGAATTTTACGGTTTCTGCATAAAATGTATCCAAAGAAATCAATGCTTCCGGAAATTCTTTTTTGATCTTAGAAATCACATTTCCAATTCTTTTGACCTCCTCTTCACTGGTCAAAAATTCTGCATTGGGGCGCGTAGATTGCGGGCCAATATCAATAATTTCAGCTCCTTCTTTCAGGAGTTTTTCGGCATGTTCCACTGCCAGTTTTCCATCGTTAAATTTCCCACCATCTGAAAAAGAATCCGGGGTAAGATTAAGGATTCCCATGATCTTTGGAGTATCCAGTTCTACCAGTCTGCCATTGCAGTTGATGGAGTACGTTTGAGAGTTTGAGAGCATAAGATTTATAAATGATGAATGATGAATGATAAGTGATGAATGATTTTATATACTGCAAAATTAGCAATTTGTGCAGGGAATAAAAGTAAGAAAACAAGAAAAATAACAGATGGTTTCTACAATGTATTATATTCTCAAGTACATTCGAATTCTAATACTCTAAAACTCTCTAACCCTAATACGCTCCCACTCTACAATAACATACCAACATGATTCAAATCAAACTCATTTCATAAACAAAACCGAATTCGTATATTTGGAAGATTAAGAAATTATATGTCAAAAACATCAGTACAGTTCGAGAAAATTATCAGTCAGTGTCGTGATCTTTTCAGTAAAAAATTACAGGATTACGGACCGGCGTGGAGGGTTTTAAGACCAAGTTCCATTACGGATCAGATTTATATTAAAGTTAATAGAATCCGTACGCTGCAAATGACTGATGTAAAAATGGTGGATGAAAGTGAAGAGGATGAGTTTATCGCAATTGTCAACTACTCTATCATTGGGCTTATTCAGCTTGAAAAAGGGCTTTCCAATGACTTTAATGAAAATAAGGAAGAAATTTTAAGTCTGTATGACAAATATTCCCACGAAGCTCAGGCTTTAATGGAAAGAAAAAACCATGATTATGGGGAAGCATGGAGAGATATGAGAATTTCTTCGATTACAGATTTAATTTATCAGAAAGTATTAAGAACCAAGCAGATTGAAGACAACCAAGGAAAAACCATCGTCTCTGAAGGCCTTGACGCCAATTATTTCGATATGCTGAATTATGCTGTTTTCTGCCTGATTAAATTCTCAGAACAAAAAAACCAATTCGAACCCAAAACTATTTAACATGATCAAAGGTTTATTACGCTTTATTATTGCTGTCATTTTTATCCTTTCAGGCTTTGTAAAAGCTGTGGATTTAGTAGGATTCTCCTTTAAAATGGAGGAATATTTTTCACCTGCCGTCTTCAATATGCCGTTTTTTGAAAAATTTGCCCTGCTGTTTTCAATTATCGTTGTTGTACTGGAGCTTTTCCTTGGATTTATGCTGCTGTTGAAAATGAAGCTTAAATTTACCTTATCAGCTTTAATTGCACTCTGTGTGTTCTTTGGCTTCCTAACATTCTATTCTGCCTATTTCAATGTGGTAACAGATTGTGGATGTTTCGGTGATGCTATTAAATTTACGCCTTGGCAGAGTTTCTTTAAAGATGTGGCTCTTCTTGTAGGACTTATCATTCTGTTTGTACTGTACAAAAAAGACTTCCGTAAAACGGATGAATATGGCAGCAGCAAAAAAGAATCTACGGGTAAGTTCAAATATGCTCTTTTTGCTGTATTTTCTTTGGGAATGATCTACATTATGGCTCAGGGAATTATGCATGAACCGATCATCGATTTCCGTGATTACAAAGTAGGGACAGATATTAAAGGAGAGAAAGAAAAAATCAATAAAAACCCATCAGAATACAAGACTTTTTATTCCCTTAAAAATCAAAAAACAGGTGAAGTTTTAAAGGTGAATCAGGATGATTACATCAAGGAAACAAAATACTGGGCAGAAGGTTCTCCATGGAAAATTGAAGAAGGGAAAAATGAATCTGTACTGGTTAAAGAAGGGTATAAATCTGAAATTGTAAAATTCAAGATTGAAGATCCTACAGGAATGGAACTGACAGATGAAATCATCAAAGCTCCAAAAGCAATTCTTGTGTTTTCTTACCATCCAAAAGAAGTTTCTGCTGATCTTATTCAAAAGGTGGAAGCTAAAGTAAATGCTCAGAAAGGAGCGCTTATCTATGGGGTTTCAACGGATCAGAATACTTTTAAAACCATTAAAAATACAATGATGGACGGTACTGCCATTAAAACCATTGCAAGAAGTAATCCTTTTGTACTGATCCTTCAAAACGGGAAAATAGTTGACAAACAGCCTGCAAAAGACTATATTAAATAAAAAGTATGGAAGATAATTTCAATTACATTAATGAAAATTATATTACAGAAGATCATTTATGTAATATAGCAGGGATCACTAAAGATGAACTGGTTGTACTTATCCAGAATCATTTAGTTCCGGAAGCTTCTTATATTATTTCACGAAATATAAAAATTACATCACCCCTTAACGATGAGTTTCAAAGTGAAATCACTGAAAAATATTTCAGCAAAAGCTGTATTTCACTGATTCAAAAAAATAAGAATCTGAATGATCCACAAAAGTATAAAGCCGAATTTAAAGAAAAATTTATTCAAAACTTAATGGCTCATTCTGATAAACGTTTTGCTTATAATGATATTTTCAAAGATGACTTTTCTAATCAGGAAAAGCTTAATGAAATCTTTGAAAGTGAATGGACTGCTTATTGTAACGGAATTTATGGAATCTGTACACTCCATTCTACTGAAGAAGACATTGTAAAAAAAGAAATTGCAGTAAAAAAATTAATCCAATTCAATGAAATATTTTCTCAAAAAACCCTTGCAGCAAGTGAAATAAAAGAGCTTATGAAATTGAATGAAGAATTCAATGAAGTGGCAGAGAGATTTGCTCCCTATCAAAGAAAAACAAGCAGCAGAGGGAAATACCTCGACAGCATTTTAGAAAAAAACAATTTAGAACATTTAGTAAAGAAATATTGAATATGCAAAAATCAAATAAATCTATCGCCGGCTACCACTTATTAATGATCCTTTCTTCTGTGGACGGAGAATTTGCTCCTGAAGAGGGAATGCTGGTACAACAATATCTGGCAGATGAGTTTCCATTCAGAATGAACCTTGATAATGAACTTGAAACATTGGCTCTTTTACAGCCTGAGGAATGGAAAGATCACTTTGAATTCCATGCAAGATGCTTTCATGAGGATTCTACAGCAGATGAGCGTGTAAAGTTTGCTCAGTTTGCCAAGTCTCTGATTAAAGCAGACAACAAGGTAACTGAAGAAGAGCACACATTCTATGTTCTGTTGAAAAACTTATGGGGATTATAATCCTCTTCAAATCAAAGATCTCACAGATTCAAAAAGTGAGTTTAATTAAAAAGTAAAATAAATCAATATAAATCTTATGAGAAGAAAAATAGTTGCAGGCAACTGGAAAATGAACAAAAATGTAATTGATGCACAACAATTGATGATTCAGTTACTAAGCTATAAAAACAATAATGCAACCAACTGTGAAGTTTGGATCGCTCCACCATCTTTATATTTAATGATGGCTAAAGACATCTTTGAAAAGGATGAAATCGGAGTATTCTCTCAGGATATGAGCGAACACGAAAGCGGTGCATACACAGGAGAAATCTCCGCTGATATGTTAGAATCCATCGATGCAACAGGTTCATTAATCGGGCACTCTGAAAGAAGACAATACCATGGTGAAACAGATTCTCACTGTAACAGAAAAATCAAATTGGCTCTTGAAAAAGGTCTTATTCCTGTCTATTGCAACGGAGAAACTCTTGAGCAGAGAAAAGCAGGACAGCACTTTGAAGTGGTTAAAAATCAAACTGAAGTAGCTCTTTTCACACTTTCTGCTGAAGAGATTAAAAAAGTAGTAATTGCTTACGAACCGGTTTGGGCTATTGGAACGGGAGAAACAGCAACCCCTGAGCAGGCTCAGGAAATTCATGCACACATCAGAAGCATCATTGCTGCTAAGTACGGTCAGGAAGTAGCTGATGAGGTTTCTATCCTTTACGGAGGTTCTGTGAAGCCGGATAATGCGAAAGAAATTTTCTCTCAGCCGGATATTGACGGTGGTCTGATTGGAGGTGCCGCTTTGAAATTAGAGGATTTCTCTAAGATTATTGAGGGTTTCAATTAATTGATAAGAACAATATATAGAAAATAGAGCCCTTGGAGTAATCTTCAAGGGCTTTTATTATACGTTTTGGCTAAAGCCAATGGAAATTTATTTTTATCTTTTAAACGGGCTGAAGCCCGTTTCTATTGAATTATTCAATCTAGATACAATAAAAAACGGCGGAATAAATCCCGCCGTTTTCCGTTAAAAAAATCTAATTATTGAATATCGACTATATACATAGTTCCTTTGTCAACCTTCCCTGTTTTAGGAAGGATTTTAGCTTTAGCATTTCCGGCTCCGTCATCTACCACTCCAAAATCATCATCATTAAAAACAGCCAGTTTATTATTTCCTAAATAAACAATTCCCTCAAACTTATCATGTTCATAGCCCAGCTTTGCAACCAGATCTACGGCTAATTTTTTAGAAACAGGTTTAATTCCTGCTGTGGTAAGCTCGTCCCAGGTACACTGTTCCAGAGCTTTGCCGTTTATTTTCATTCCATCTACGGCTGCAAGGTCGGTTCCATTTACGTCTGTTGCTTCGCTTAGGTTGATTCTGTATACTTTTTTAATTCCACCCTGCGTTCCGAAATTACCGTCTCTTTCAATCACAAGGAATTCATTACTCCCTAATGCTGTAATGTCACAAACTGAATCAGAAGCGCCACCATCTTGTTTATACAGATATTGTTTCGTTTGTCCGGTATTAATATCAAAAGTTACAATTCTCGTTAAAGTTGCATTGGTTGCCAAAGCTTTTGATGGAACAAACATCATTGACTGCATTGTTCCTACCAATGTTTTTCCATCTGGAGTCATACAAAGTCCTTCCATTCCTCTGTTGGCTCTTCTTTTCGCTAAAACAGCTGGTAATTTTCTTGTTCCTGTGTTCACACCCATTGGGCTTATTCTTTCCATCTCTACTCCATCGGCATTGTAGTGAACGATGTGTGGACCATATTCATCAGAAACCCAGAATGTACCATCTGGTGCTGCTACAATACTTTCACTGTCTAACCCATATTTATCCGTACCCAGCTCATTTCCTGCTGCATCATAGGCTATTTCGCCTGTACTTCCCATTCCTGCTGGGTTTGGAAGCCCTGTAATAGGCTGTCCGGATGGATTTTTAAGCTTAATATATTTAATAACTTCCACTTTTCCTTCAGCATTAATTTTAAAATGCATAATGGTTGGAGTAAAATTAGGTGTTAAAAATTTCTTTCCGCTTTTAAAATCAGTATTTGGGCCACGGTCTGTAATAACATAAAATTCTCCTTTTCTTGTAGGATGAGCTGCCGCTCCGGAGCCGAATCCACCATTAATTACATCTACTCCGTTCACTGTTGCCAGTGTTGTAAAAGGAAACTCCTGAGGAAGTTTAGAGTAATTAATATCCTGATTATTTATATTGTTGTCATCGTCTTTGCTGCATGACCATAGTGTAGACATCACCAAAGCAGATAATAATAACTTTTTCATATTAACTTTTATGGCGCGAAAGTATAAATTGATTGTAAACTGATCTTGAATGCAATAATAATTCTATTTTAACAATAGAACCTTGAGATGAATTCAATATAAACAACAAAACACCTTAATTACCCGGAAAAATCAAAAACAAAACACCAATTCATTATCAATCAATAAAATCCATCATTAAAAACACTGGAAACAGATCTATAATTCACAAAACAGATATCAAAATTTATATGATATATTTGCACCGTTTTTAAGGTTGAACACTGTTCACAATAGGGAATCAAGTGAGAATATCATTCAAATCTTGAGCTGTACCCGCAACTGTAAGCTGTTTTTACCTATAGCTATTAAAATGTACCACTGGATCAACATCCGGGAAGGTTGGCTATAGGATGCGAGCCAGGAGACCTGCCTTGAACACAATTTAGATTTCAGAATTAAAGATAATTCTGTTAATACATAAGTTTCGGGAATAAAACTTTAATTTAATTATATCATGAGAAAAATCTATTTTTTTTTCTTACTGCTTTGTACGCAGTTTTTCTTTGCCCAATTCACAGAAAACGACATCAAGTTTTGGGTAGGAACCGGTTCTAAAAAGGCTTATTTCATTGCCGATTTCAATGACAACAATACGCCTACATCTTATGTTTGGGGCTATCGTTTTGATGGTGATAATTTAATGGCCGAAGACATGATTAACGCTATTGCGGCTGCAGAACCTAAAATAGAGGCTGACATTCCTTCAGGATTTCTGTACAGTTTCAAGTACAATCACCATACTCCAAGTACAGATGATTACTGGATTACCTGGACCGGGTCAAATTCCGGAAATATGTCCAATCAAAATAATGGTGTAGGATATACGGCTTTAACAGACGGGCTATGGTTTGGTATTACTTATGGTCTTGACTTCATTGATATTCCACCATCAACTCCAGTGCCAGCCTACAGCTCTCAATGGTATACCTCATCTCAAATTACCCATTGGATTGGAACAGGAACCAATAAAAGTCTTGTTGTTCTTGATTTTGGAACCCATAATTCTAATGGCAATGCCAACTCTTTTGTTTTTGGAATTCAGTACAATGGTACTCTGACAGCAGTGCAGGCCCTAGAGCTTATCCAAGCTCAGGCTCCTTATTTCAATTTTATTTCCAGCAATAATCAGATTTCCAATTTGTCATTAAATACCTTTACTGGAAACAACTCCGGAACAGAAAGCTGGAAATTATACACCGGAAAAGATCTTTCCAGCTGGCAGAACAAGGCTGATCTGAGCCAAGTCCAATTGAGTAACAATACATGGTTTGGATTAAGCTTTGGAGACAGAAGACCTTTCACACCTACTGAAGCAAGTAATGCTACATTGTCTGTTGCCTCAATAAATAAGAAAGCATCATTCAATATTTATCCTAATCCAACGAGTGATTTTATTCAGGTTAAAACATCTGAAAATATCAAAGAAATTAATATTTACTCATCTTTAGGACAAAAAGTACTGACTTCCCAGACAGCTAAGATTAATGTTAAACCTTTAAATACTGGGGTGTATTGGGTAGAGATTAAGACGAAGAATGGGGCTACTGTTCATAAGGTTGTGAAGAAGTAGAAATAACCACCCAGTCAAAAAATTCTTTGAATTTTTGACACTCGTCCAGAGGAGGGGAATATCGCGTCTTCAATTGTGATATTCTTCATTATATTTATTTCGGCATGAATCTTCTAAATAAAATTCGGCATTCGTGGCTAAAACAAAAAACGCATCCCAATTGGATGCGTTTCTCAGTATGATTATACAAATCAATTATTTTTTCTCTGCTCTCTGAAGAACCTCATCTACCATTCCGAAGCTTTTAGCTTCTTCAGAAGTCATCCAGTAATCTCTGTCGGAAGATTTCTCTACCCACTCGTAAGTCTGTCCTGAATGGTGAGCGATAATGTCATAAAGTTCCTGCTTCAATTTCAACATCTCTCTTAAGTTGATCTCCATATCAGAAGCTACTCCCTGAGCACCTCCAGAAGGCTGGTGAATCATTACTCTTGAATGTTTAAGCGCAGAACGCTTTCCTTTTTCTCCTGCAACTAATAATACAGCTCCCATTGAAGCAGCCATACCAGTACAGATTGTAGCTACATCCGGTTTAATGATCTGCATGGTGTCATAAATACCTAATCCTGCGTATACACTTCCACCAGGAGAGTTGATATAGATTTGAATATCTTTAGACGGATCTGCACTTTCTAAGAATAAAAGCTGAGCTGTAACGATGTTTGCTACCTGATCATCGATTCCTGTTCCCAAAAAGATAATTCTGTCCATCATTAAACGGGAGAAAACGTCCATCTGAGCAACGTTTAATCTTCTTTCTTCCATGATGTACGGAGTTAAGTTCGTTGGGCCATACATTCCCATATACTGATCGGTAACCAAACCGTTGTTTCCTAAATGTTTTACAGAGAAATCTCTGAATTCTTTTTTAATGTCCATATTTATATTATGTATTATTTTAAAATATTTTCAACGTTTAAATTACAATATTTATTCCTAAAATTTTATAGGACTTTTTGTCACAGAATCCGAAATCCTTTTGTCTTTAAACTATCTTTTCCTATCTATATAAATTCCCTTGATCGGAGAATACTCAATGATATTACTTAATCTGATAGAAGCCTGTTTCAATAAGGTGATTTTTTTAATCAGCTCATAATATTTTACTTCATCAGTACTGCTGTATTGATCCAACTCTCTAGCTGTTTCTGTGATCAGATAATCAATATACCTATATTTATGCAACAAAACATCACCTTGAATCTGATCTGCAACCTTATCACCGTAATTAGGCGGATAAATATTTCTGGAAGCCCAGTTTTCAAGATCATCCAAAGGAATCAGTGCGTCAACAACCTTTGTGGTAATTTCTTCGTCCATAAAAGATACAAAAAAGTTTCCACTTCTCAATTCATCTTTCTGAATTCCCTCTTTCACTTGATTGATAATGATCTCATTTCCTTTGACTAAAAATGCATACTGCTCTTCTTCAAAATGATGCAGAATTTCCTCAATGACTGTGATCTGATATTCTTCATTATTTTCATTTCTCCTTTTCAGGACAATATCTCCAAACGCCAACATATGTTCAATAAGCTTGTTCTCCATAAACAATACTTCAAACAGGAAAGGGTCTTCTTTTTCTTTATCCGGAGGAACAATCTCTAATTTTGGAGCTGCTGCCTTTTCTTTCTGTTGCTGCTGAACATGATGCGTCTGATTCTGCGTAATTTGTTTCTGAACATCCAGCTCATTGAAAAGACTCTGCTCAGAAAGTCCGAATTTATTGGAAACCTCTTTCAGATAGACCTCTCTTTTCAGCGCATTCTGTACAAAGGAAACCGATTTTACAATATCACGGATGGCCTCCGCTTTTTTAATAGGATCATTTCCTACATCTCTCAACAGAATTTCCGCTTTAAAGTCAATGAAATCCATTGCTTCATTTTCGATGTATTTTTCTACATATTCCTGCGGATGTTTTCTGGCAAAAGAATCCGGGTCATCACCATCGGGGAACAGCAGGACACGAATGTTCATTCCTTCTGTCAGCAGCATATCAATACTTCGGAAACTGGCTTTAATACCGGCATTATCACCATCGAAAAGAATCGTTACATTTTCCGTAAGTCTCTTAATCAGCTTGATTTGCTCTGTAGTCAAAGACGTTCCGGAACTCGCTACAACGTTTTCAATTCCGGACATGTGAAGGGAAATCACATCCATATATCCTTCCACCAAAAGGCAGCCGTTCTTTCTTGAAATAGCCTGTTTACTTTGGTTTAATCCATAAAGGACATTAGATTTATGATAGATTTCTGTTTCCGGCGAGTTGAGATATTTTGCCGTTTTGACATTATTCTTAAGAATCCTTGCTCCAAAACCTAAAACTCTTCCGGAAAAGCTATGGATCGGGAAAATTACCCTTTCACGGAATCTGTCAACTCCCGCCGGCGTATTTTCAGGGAAAATAGAAAGTCCGGATTTTTCAAGAATTTCTTTAGTGTATCCTTTTTCTAAAGCATATGCTGTAAATGCATTCTTTTGTTCAGGAGAATATCCAAGCTGGAACTTATTAATAATATCATCTTTAAGCTCTCTTTCTTTAAAGTAAGATAATCCTATACTTCTTCCCTCTTTGTTATCCCAAAGGATTTCCTGGAAATAAGTATTGGCAACTTCATGAATTTTATACAACAGATCTTTTTCTGTTTGGGCATGTTTGGCTTCCTCAGAAATTTCACGCAGATCTTCTTCAATTTCAATTCCGTACTTCTTGGCTGCATGGCGAAGAGCCTCGGGATAAGTAAAGTTTTCAATTTCCATCAGGAAAGAGATCGCCGTTCCTCCTTTTCCGGTAGAGAAATCTTTCCAGATCTGCTTACTTGGTGAAACAACAAAACTTGGAGACTTTTCTTCATGAAAAGGACTGAGTCCTTTAAAGTTAGACCCTGCCCTTTTCAACTGCACATATTCACCCACAATCTCTTCAACGCGGATAGTGGAGAATATTTTATCAATGGTCTGTTTGGAAATCATGGTGTAAAATTAAGAAATTAGTTTTTCAATGTTAAACTTAAATTTTCAAAATGAACATAGTTTTCTGTCAAAACCTTATTTTTGAAGTTTATATTTTAATTTTATAATTTCAATGGCTAACGATCATAAAATATTCAACATTTATAATCCTTCTACAAATTTTGTTTGGACAAGATCAAGGATTATTTGGGTATTAATGATCTTTTCTTTGGTTTCCATTTTTTTTGTATTGTACGTTTTAAAAATTCCTGAAAAACAGATTCCGCAATGGCTAGGATGGAGTATCTTTACTCCAATGATACTTGGCTTTCTAGTATATATGATTAATATTTGGTTTCCGGAAGAGCTAAAAGGTAAAATTGAAGGTAAACTTATTTTTGAAATAGATAAAATTACCATAAACAATGAAATTTTATCTACAGAGGATATTAAAAGAATTCAAATTTCAATATGTGATTATAAGAAAAAATTGATTAGATACAATCAGTTTGATGGTGCTTTTTCACAAGGATGTAGAAATGAATTAATTATTACTCTTTTAAATAACCAAAAAAAATCTTGTTTCTTCCAAATACAACAGCCTAAGGAAATGCTACAAATAATTAATCAAATAGAGCATTATACAAAAAGGGGCTTATTGACAAAGGAAGAAGAAAATAACATATTAAATTATAATTGGTAAAATGCAATTTAAAATAAAACAAATCGAAGACTGGCAGGAAGTTGTAGACAGCATTCTTCCTGAATTAAAACATAATATCCTTTTACTGAAGGGAAATCTGGGTGCAGGAAAGACTACTTTCTCTCAGTTTTTGCTTAAAAATCTGGGAAGTAATGATGAAGTAAGTTCTCCTACCTATTCTATTGTTAATGAATATACGACTTCAAAAGGAAAAGTATTCCATTTTGATCTTTACCGCTTAAAAAACATTGAAGAAGTATATGATATTGGAATCGAAGAATACCTCGACAACTCTTTTTTATGCATCATTGAGTGGCCGGAAGTATATGAAGAAGAGCTCTACGGGCTCAACTATCACACAATGAGTATTGTGAATACCGGTGAAAACAGAGAAGTTTCATTCGAGTAAATATTATGTATCTTTGCTTATTAATTGAGTGTAAAATAACAATCTGTAAGACATAATTTAATTTAAGGATGAGTACAAATATTTTTACTCCTTTCACAGAAGAAGAATTGATGCCGAAAGAGGAAAAATTGGAGGTTATAAAGAAGGGAAAACAGTTCAGTATTGGAATTCCTAAGGAAACCTGTCTTAACGAAAGGAGAACCTGCATTACTCCGGATGCTGTACAGGTATTGGTAGAGCACGGCCATGAAATTATCATAGAATCAGGGGCCGGACAAGGTTCATTTTTTACAGATTTGCAATATTCTGAATCTGGGGCAAAAATTACCACTGATCCAAATGAAGCCTTCGGGCAGGATCTGATTCTGAAAATCAACCCTCCTACCCTGGATGAAATCGATTATATGAAGCCTAATACTTATATGGTTTCAGCACTTCAGATCAACCTTAGAGACAAGGAGTATTTCCTTAAACTTGCAGAGAAAAAAATAAATGCCATTGCCTTTGAATTTATCGTAGATGAATACAAGCAGCTTGCACTGGTAAGACTAATCGGTGAAATTGCAGGAACCGTTTCTATTTTATATGCTTCGGAATTATTGGCACTTTCCAATGGTTTAATGCTTGGAGGAATTACAGGGGTAAGACCTGCCGAGGTAGTTATTCTGGGAGCCGGAATTGTAGGTGAATTTGCTACAAAGGCAGCTATTGGTTTAGGTGCGAGTGTAAAGGTTTTCGACAACTCATTATCTAAATTAAGAAGACTTCACACGATGGTAGACAGCCGTGTACCGACTTCCATCATCGATCCTAAAGAACTCAGCAAAAGTTTAAGACGTGCTGATGTAGTAATTGGAGCACTTCCAAGATTAAATATGACGCCTATTGTGACTGAAGATATGGTCATGAACATGAAAAAAGGCAGTGTTATTATCGATATTACGATAGACAATGGTAAGGTGATTGAAACGTCTGAGCTGACTACCATGGAAGACCCCTACATCATCAAACACGGTGTTATCCACTGCGGACTTCCTAATCTTACTTCAAGAATGCCGAGAACCACTACAAAGGCTATCTCTAATTTCTTCCTTTCCTATATCTTAAATTATGACGAAGAGGGCGGCTTTGAAAACATGCTGATCCGAAAAAATGAAATGAAGCAGAGCTTATATATGTACAAGGGAAGACATACCAAAAAGATCATCTGTGACCGTTTCGGACTTACGTACCACGATATCAATCTTTTAATTTTCTAAATGAAAAAGCTTAAATTTTATGCAATAGGCTTCGTTCCGGGGCTAATTCTCGTATTTTTTATATTAAACAAAAAAGGTGCAAGCTGCAGCGGTTATTTACCTAACAGCCGAGTGATCGCCGAATCTCTTTCTAAAGAATTCAAATATTCTGAAGAGGCTAAAACGGCAATGAGCACTTACAAGATTGATGAAAAGTTTGTAAAAGACAGCATCATTACCAATGGAAAAGTGGATTTTGACAAAAGCCATGCTCAAAAGAAACCATGTCCGGAGTATCTTATCACCTATCCTGAAAAAAATCCGTCTTACGAAATCACTTTCGAAAAGTGTGAAGAAACATTGACTGTAAACAGTCTTAAGAAGCTTAAATAGTTTCAATAATTTACTTTATGGAAGGCAATTACTACATGATTCATGATTATCTGATATTCATCGGAGTTTTTGCCATTTTCCTTTTTCTGGCCGCAACAATCTATCTCTTCAGTAAAAATCAAAAGCTGACTCAGAGAAATACAAAGCTGTCAGAATCTAATAAAATTATTGAGCAAAGGCTGAATGAAGTTCGTTTGGAACATATCGGAACCAAGCTGAATCCGCATCTGTTTAAAAACATCCTTAATTCTGTTCAGTCTCATGCTTACCAGACCTATATGTCTCTGGATAAACTGGCAAATGTTCTGGATTATATTTTATACGAAAGCAACAATAAATATGTAAGCCCAAAAGAGGAATTAAACTTCGCTTTAAGCCTTATTGAAATCAATAAAATTAAAGTGAATCCTCTCTTCGATTTCAGAATTAAATTTAAGATCAATAAAACGGATTCTATATATGAAGAAAAGGTTTTTGCTCCTCTTATTTCCGTTGATCTTATTGAAAATGCTTTCAAACACACCGATTTTTTAGCTCAGGATTCCTTTATCTCCATTTTTATGGAATTGGAAAACAGAGTATTCACCATGAAAGTAAGCAATAAAGCTTCCTTAAAGAATAGTCTGGAAAAGGAAAAAAGTGGTTTTGGAAGCCAGTCTTTAGATCAAAGATTAAAAATGATTTACAATACCCATTATCATCTGGAAAAAAGTTCAAAAAACGGCATCTTCACGGCAGAATTAAAAATCAATTTAGGAGAGTTTTATGATAAAATGCGTTATTCTGGATGATGAATTATTAGCCATCAGCTATTTGAAACTTCTATGCGAACAGATTGAGGACGTAGAAGTAATAAAAGCATTTAATGATCCTAAAATCTTCCTGAACGAAATTGATTCCCTAGACTGTAACCTATGTATTTTAGATATTGAAATGCCGGGTATGACAGGGCTTCAGGTTGCCGAAATCATTTCAGGTTCCAAAAAAATCATTTTCACCACCGCTTACAAAGAATATGCAGCAGAGGCATTCGACCTGAACGTGGTTGATTATGTAAGAAAACCCATTAAAAAAGAACGTCTGATACAAGCTTTTGAAAAGGCTAAAGAACAAATCAATACGATTCAGAAGAAGACCTTTATCGAATGGAACAGCAACATTGGTAAAACCGTTATTTTAACGGAACAAATTGCTTACATCAAAACATCAGAAATCGATAGCCGCGATAAGGATATTATTCTGAATGACGGAACCACCATCGTCTTAAAAAACCTTAACTTTAAAAACCTCCTGGAAATGCTTCCTGCTAAGGATTTCGCACAGGTTAATAAAAAAGAGATCATTGCGTTATCTTCCATCAAAGTATTGGGCGCCAACGAAATTATCACTACTATTTCTTCAGAAGATGATCACTTTCTTAAGCTTCAGATTGGTGATGCTTACAAGAATTCATTAATGGAGTTGTTTACAAAATAGCATAGACAAATCTGCAAAATCGGTGTGATCCGCGAGAATTATTTCTCTATTGAAATTCTTCATTGTGTGATGCTTCATTCAGAATGACCCAGGCGATGTATACTACTATGTTATAACTTATATATGTCCTTTTGTCCTGAAACAAATTCAAGACTTGAAACCCTCGCTAAAAATGAAATCTGTTCTCTAAAAACTCTAAACCCATACGATCAACATTTGCCCCGCACTCAGACAATAGAGTTTTCTTAACGTTCACAGACTTCATTTTTTTAACGCTCCAGTTTCCTATCTCGGCTTAGGACAACAATTTTCAGGTTACATTTCAACACTAAGATTTTTATTACATTTTTTACCGTATTCATTACATTTAAAAAACAAACTATTTTAATCTACATTTATTCTCACCAACTTTGCATCAAAATATTAGGAATCATGAATTGGGGGAAATACAGAAATTTAATTTTCTACATCACTACCATAGCAATCTTTTCCTGTCTGATGTACTTCTTCATTATTGAAGGACAAACGCTGGAGATTAAGGAGAATATTGTCACTAAAACAAGCACCGGATCTACCTGGGATAACTTTCAGGAATCATTTAAAACAAATCTTCATCATCCATTAGCGCTATTATTAGCACAGATTGTTACCATTATCCTTACGGCAAGGCTTTTCGGATGGGTCTGTATGAAGATCAAACAACCTTCTGTAATCGGAGAAATGATTGCAGGAATTGTTTTGGGACCATCGCTTTTGGGAATGTATTTTCCTGAATTTTCAGCATTCCTTTTTCCAAAAGAATCATTAGGTAACTTACAGTTTTTGAGTCAGATAGGATTAATTCTATTCATGTATATTGTGGGAATGGAACTGGACCTTAGTGTTTTAAGAAAAAAAGCCCATGATGCAGTAGTCATCAGCCATGCCAGTATCATTATCCCTTTTGCACTAGGAATTGGTTTATCTTATTTTATCTATCAGGAATTTGCACCTGGGGGCATACAGTTTACCTCTTTTGCTTTATTTATTGCCATTTCCATGAGTATTACGGCCTTCCCGGTATTGGCAAGGATTGTTCAGGAAAGAAACTTACAAAAAACCAAGCTTGGAACTATTGTTATTACCTGCGCCGCAGCAGATGATATTACAGCATGGTGTATTCTTGCGGCTGTGATTGCCATTGTAAAGGCGGGTTCTTTTACAAGCTCCATTTATGTTATTATCATGGCTATTGCCTATGTTCTTCTGATGATTAAAATCGTAAGACCGTTCCTCAAAAGAATTGGAGATCTTCAGGCTGGTAAAAATACCATCAGTAAGCCGATGGTAGCTATTTTCTTCCTGACTTTGATCTTATCATCCTATGTGACTGAAGTTATTGGAATTCACGCTTTATTCGGAGCATTTATGGCAGGAGCGATTATGCCGGAAAACACCAAGTTCCGTACGTTATTTATTGATAAAGTAGAGGATGTGGCATTGGTGCTTCTTCTTCCATTGTTCTTTGTTTTCACAGGACTTCGTACGCAAATCGGGTTACTGAATGACAGTCATCTTTGGATGACCGCCGGATTTATTATTTTAACGGCTGTTATTGGAAAATTTGCAGGAAGTGCCCTCACCGCTAAATTTGTCGGAATAAACTGGAAAGAAAGCTTAACCATAGGTGCTCTGATGAATACCAGAGGTTTAATGGAGCTTATTGTTCTGAACATTGGATATGATCTCGGTGTATTAGGCCCTGAAATCTTTGCAATGCTTGTTATTATGGCCCTATTTACCACTTTTATGACAGGTCCGGCTCTAGACTTCATTAATTTTATTTTTAAATCAAAAAAAGATGAAAATGAGTCTATGGACGCTGCCAACGATTCAAAGTACAGAGTCCTGCTATCCTTTGACAAACCTGAATCCGGAAGTACCTTATTAAAACTGGCTCATGATTTCACCCATAAAATGAATGGCAATAAAAGCATTACGGCTATGAATATTGCTCCTGTTAACGAACTGCACGCTTATGATATGGATGAATATGAAGAGTCTCAGTTTCAGAATGTCATTGAAAAATCACATGAGCTGAATCTGGAAGTCACTACCCTTTTTAAGGCCTCTACCGATATAGAAAATGACCTGACCAGCATTACCAATAAAGGCCATTATGACCTTCTGCTTATTATGCTTGGAAAGTCTATGTATGAGGGAAGTTTACTAGGAAGGCTACTAGGTTTTACCACTAAGATTATTAACCCTGAAAAGCTTTTGAATACAGTAAAAGGCAAGGGTAATATCTTCAATAACTCTCCTTTTGACGACTTTACACTACAGATTCTGGATAAAGCCAACATTCCTGTAGGTGTATTGGTGGAGAAAGACTTCACTGCTGCAGATAAGGTATTTGTTCCGATCTTCAATCTGAGTGACTTTTACCTTCTTGAGTATGCCAAAAGACTGATTAACAATAACAATTCTCAGATCATCATTCTTGATGCTGCAGGACAAATCCGTAACAATATCGAAGTGAAAGAACTGATCCGAAGCATTGAACAGGTGGCTCCTAATCATATCACTTTGTATAATGAGAAAAAAATTGAAAAAGAATTCCTGAATTCTCAGGATCTGATGCTCATCAGCAGCAAAAGCTGGAAAAACCTGATCGATACGAAGAGTCTTTGGCTCTCTGATATTCCTTCAACATTAATTATATCAAATCCGTAACACCGATATTTTCTATTTCTACTGGAAGCTGTAAATATTATTCGTTGTCTGTAAAGAAAAAACGGGTATATTTATAGCTTCATTTTTTTGAATATGCTGGTTAACAATGAAAACGGAGGCTTGAAACTGGAAGATTTCAGCACTCAATTGTACAAGGGAATGCCATTAGATCAGCTGAAACAGACTGATTTTTATACAGAAAAGTATCACAATATGTGGGATGTGAAAACCGGATATTTTTGGTATTATTTCAAAGCTATAGAAATTGAAGGCCGTCAAATATCTTTGAGTCTCTGTTTTTTAGGAAATCAGCTCCACAGCATTCACATGAATACATGGGAAAGCACTGATGCCAAAGACTGGAATGAATGGACGGAAGAAAAGGAAATGCAGGTATTCCATCGGAATAATGAATTTTTGACCTTAATTTTGGGAAAGTCCCCAACCCGGAAAAAGAAAACGCCTTATCCAAGCTGTACTTTCATTTTTCACTGGGGAAGTGTCTGGTCGGTTTATGATCCGCGAAGTGCCAGCAGTTTTATGGGAATCAGCTATGAAGCGTAAAAATAATTAATAACTATAAAAACAAAAATTGTCCTATGTGTCGATATGCCATGATGGTTTATAAATGTCACTATGCTTGTTTCAACTGTCAGAAAACGTTCAAACGTCGTGTTTTAAAAGATGTAGACAGAGATGCACAGGTCTCTGTAGAAGCCAAATGCCCAGAATGTGGGAACCTTATGGCCAATATGGGACTTGACTTTGAATCACCAGCAAAGAATGATCATAAACAATGGGCACATATCAGGGATCTATATACTGTAGGAATTACTTTTCATTCCTGTGGATGTTCCGGACCGGGATATATTCCGCAAGACCGGAAGGCTATTATCGCTTACCTTGAAAAAATCCGCGCAGAATATATGCATTCGCTGGTGTTTTGGAGATACCGCATAGAACCGGAAACGAAAAGAGAACGTGAAATTGAATATCAACAAAATGGCTCTAAGCTATGGACAGTAAACCGGGATGCTTTTAAGAAAACAGTGACCAATCAGGAGGGTATTAATTACTGGATCAGTAGGATCAAAGAGGTTGAGGAACGCCTTACCCTTATTAAAGAGATGAAATAAACTTCATTTTTACCCCCCAAAAAAAGTTGCAAAAGGTTTTAAACACTTAAAGTTTTTAAGTTTAAGAATTCATGCTTAAGAAGAGCATCTAAGATTTTAAAGATAAAAAATGAACCATTGGCACTTATATAACAAAATGAAAACTTTTATTTTACCTTCTCCAGTTTTACAAGTCTTGCAAAGGCATCCTCTATACTTTTCTCTTCTTCAGCCATATAACTTCCACTGAATGGCGCTCCACAATCCTGACTATTTACAATATGGATCAGGGTTCCTTTTTCAAAATAATTCCTGGTTTCTGTAATCTCCGATTTTCCAAAATCAAAAACTTCCGTATCATTATTTTCTTTCATTACTTTTGCATCATAAAATAGTGGACGATTGTACTCATAGTCTTTTACAAAAACAAAAGATACCTTTCCGTTGAGCAGATAATATTCAATAAGAACTTGTCCCATCTCTCCATAATGTCTGGCCATAATCTTTTCCAGGCGCTTGTTTTTATAGTAATAGGTTGCTTCTCCGCCTTCCGCAGACTCGCCTTCAATATTTTTCTTTTTGATGGTGGTCCATTGTGTGATAGAGTTGATTCTCTTAAAATTAGCCTGAATAGGTTTCAAACGGTCTTTAAGATACTCATTGGCTTCAATATCTTCTTCATTAAGGCTTTCCTTAATTCTTATCGTATCCTCTTTTTTTAAAGAAGAATCTCCCAAATGATGAAGAAAACTTCCTGCGTATCCAAACTGGAATGTTATCAACAGGATGAAAAAGCTCTGTAAATATTTATTTTTCATATCATTATGTTTAGCGTTCATGGTTTCTATCTCTCATCATCCCATCTCTTTCTCACAAAATTATTAAATATTTTCATGGATGGGGATCAAAATTCCAGATAATCCTTTGTCGTAGTTTTACTACAATTTTTAAAATTTAACCTTAAAAATTCATTTCAAATTTAGTTTTTTAATAGTTTTATACTATAATTCACGTTCAATGGATATTGATTTTTTAGAATATAAGGTTCGTAACGGAGATACCCTTAATTCCATAGCTTCCCGGTTGGGCATAACCGGCGAGGAACTGAAGCTATTTCATAATTCCCATTGTCAAAGAATGAACAGGATTTGGTTTGATAACCTTAATGAGGTTAAAAGTGTTTTCGTTCCTATCTATGTTAAAACCGAAAAACAAAAGGATCAGGAAAGAAAAAACGCACTTCCTTCTTCACCATTATCAGATTCTTTTTTTGCAAAAACATATAAAGTCACTGAAGCTTTTAAAAGCCCATTTGAACCCTCTCTAACCGTAGATTATAGTGTACATCTTAATGTTCGTAAAGACAAAAATAGAAATCATTATCTATTATCTTACAGCCAGGATCATTTTATATCAAACGGAAACCCGCCGGATGCTAAAATGAGCAGTTTGTCAATTACCTGTATGGAAAGCATCATGCCTATTGATTTTATTATTAATGAACAGGGTAAAATTATTGGGCTTGCAGACCATAAAAAAGTCACTCAAACCTTTGCTGAAAAACGCAAGGATCTTCAGGACTTCTTTATTGGAGAAATCGCTGAAAAATATATGGATACTTTTGAAAAGAATATTGCAGATGAAGAGTTTTTCCTGCAGCAATTTCAAAGTACACTAGTCTTTCAGGTTTTACTTCCTAAGATGGATTGGTTCCACAAGAAAACAGATTGGACCGAAAACCTGTACTTTTTACAAAATTCATTTTCAATACCTTGTAATATGAATATTGTACAAGAAGACGAGAACAAAGATCATATTAAAACCAGTCTGAGAGGAAGCAATACAGAATTTTACAGTTTGCAGGAAATAAAATCAGGACATAAATTCAATCAAGAAGCAGAAGATCCTGTTTCAGGAGAATTTATCATTGAATACACCACCCACAAGAAAAATAAAAACCTTCTTCAGGCTTCAGGAAATGTGCACCTCTGGCGTGAAGCAGAATCAGTTCAACAACACACCATCACGATAACACAAGGATAATATGAAAAGTTATGTCATACAGCAAGGTGATACCTTCAGTTCGCTGGCCCAGCAATTTAAGCTGAAAAACGAAAGTGTTTTAAAAACCTATCACAACCTCCACTGTTCAGAGGAAGATGTTATGCAGGAACCAATCCCTGGAAAGAAAATAATGATTCCGGAAGATCCTCAGCTTATGGCTGAAGAGAAAGCTCTACAAAGCTCACCTGCTGCAGAGTCTCAGGAAGCTGCAGAAGATAAAGGAACTAGCGAAGAACCTTCTTCAGAAGCATCATCATCCGACAGTCCATCAGCTGAAAAAGCAGAGCAAAAAGAAGAAAAGAAAGATAAAGACGGCGAAAGTAGTTCAAGCCCTCATGATGGAAAGTTCTTTATCATACAGAAAGGAACCGTACAATGTAACCAGGGCTTCAAGTTTCCTAAATTTAAGGTAACCAGCCAGCAAAAGCATTATTGGAATAATAAGGAAGGAGAAGCAGACTATCTTGCTGTTACAGAAGACGATGTACAGCTTGATCCGCCTGCCCAACCCTTTGGGCAATGTAAACTTAAACCCACTGCCGGAGGTTATCTTCCCTGCGCTTATGCTCCTGCAGGAAAATGGCAAAAACCTTACGAAAAAGTAAAGATTATGGGAAAAAGTTGTCTGACAGAAATCTCCGAACTGATGTGTAGTACAGGCGGAAAAATTACCATCTTAAAACATGGCCAACAAAACGAAACGGGCAAAAGCCAGGTTAACAACGCTGACAGCCAAGAGCAACAGGTGTATAACCCCGTTGTAAATTTTGACAAATTCAAGGCAGAAACTGATGAACAAGAGGCATACGCCTGGTAATCCTAAAAACTAAAGATCATGGCAAAAAAAGGCGTTTTAAGAATCTCTGGTAATACTTCCCCAAAAACAGGAGTAAAGACACTCTATAAAGTAACAGAATGGTATCCTGACACCCCACCTAATGAACGAAATGAATCCCTTATTACCTGGGAGTTGTTCAGGAAAAGACCGGATGGCCAATTTACCACAACGAACATTAAGAAAAAGGTTGGTGAATTTACTTTTGGTAAAGATTCCTGGCAGGAAACATTCCGGGTTGAAGGATATCTTAATAGTCCGGAAGGGAAAGAACCTATGTCTATTATTGTACAGCCTCAAAAGAATGAACAGCAACCCACTACAGCAAAAGATATTCTTAGCGTAAAACTTACTTATCAGGATGGTACGGCTGTTAACAAAAAATTAAGCTATAAGGATCGCCTCACAGCAACGGCTAAATGTCAGGGACTTTCAGGAGAACATATTATTTTCACACTTTGGGAAGATGATGAAAATGGTGATGGACACAATAACAAAAATCAATCTATTGCAAAATCTCCGCCTATTTTGGTAGACAGCCAAGGAAATGCCCGTTGGAATTTCACACTCCTTAATACCTATATCGCTCTTGCCAATCAAAGAGAAGATGATAAAAAGCAACATGAATATTATGTTACGGCTGAGTATAATGGAAAACTAAAAGCCTCAGATAATGCTACTGCTGATAATCCGGAGTATAAGGCACCTAATACTCCGCCAAAAGGCAATCCACAACCCCAACCGGGTTCTCCAAGAGGATCAACAAGACCTACTTCACCTAATAATCAACCAGATAAAAAAGGAGTCATTACTAAGATAAAACTAACTGATAAAAACGGTAAAGAGTTTAGTAAAAACCCTAAATATGGAGAAACTATAATTGTTCATATAGAATCTAAAAACCTTGTAGGGAAAAAATATATCCTTAAAATATGGGAACATGACCTCGTAGGAGATAATGATCTGTTGTATAGCCATGAACACACTTTTCTGGCTGATAAAATAAACCTTTCAATGCCGCTTACTCCTGCGATGCAGAAAACCGGAGATGTAGGAAATAATCCGAGAAATCCTGATAGTGGTGAATATTGGAAAGGGGGACAACAGGAAATCTTCGCAGAAGTTATTTTCCTGAATCTTTCGTCTAAATCTCAGACGATTGATGTAGATATCCTTGCAGCTCCGAAACCACAAAACAATGGAACTACTCCAAGTGGAGTACAGAATCAGCCCAAAGCCGATCCTAAGAATTGCGGCGGAAAATTCTGTATTGACAAAAACGCTCCACCTAGTGAACTGATAAGAGAAATCAATATTCGTTTATCTGGATTTGGAGGAAATGTACCCACAGATAAATTTACAGACAGAACAGAAAAAATGGTTAAGCAGTTTCAGAAAGACTATATGAAAGTTCCTGAAACGGGTAAAGTATGTGGAAATGTGTTAAGGGCAATTGATGAGTTTTCTAAAAACTTTGATATTAGCCCAGCTCATTGGGGACAATTAATGTGTAGCTGTTCTACAAAAGGGAAAAAAGCAACCAGCGTTTTAAGAGGTATTCAGGAAACAAATAGTTGTAATGGATTTGGAGATGGAACAGGAAAAAATACATATAAAGGAACTGTTAAAACTGAAGCATTCAATAAGTATGAATATCCCGGGATTCATAGATCACTTTTATTCGGATTCAAAGCATTACAATTTTATTTTAGCAAGCAAACTACTTACAAAATAGATTCCTTTTCTTCAGGGTATAGATGTAGATTTAAAAATTATACTACAACCAACCATCAGGGAAAAGCAATTGATATGCAGTTCAACAAAGGGACCTGGGAAATAAGAGGACCCCAAAAGAAAAATCTCGTAGAATTAAGAAATATGAGAGATACAATCTTTGTTAAATATCTTGGTGCTCAAAAAGAATGGCCTAATACAAATGTATTTTCAATAGAACCCATTGATCTTTTATACGATAGTAAGGGTAAATTAAGATATGACCATACTTTCAGTTGGATTCACATGGATGTAAGACAATTTGATGCTCAATATCTGGAAGATAAATTTTTCTGTAAAAGCTTAACAGCTTTAAATGGAAAAAGTATTGTTCAATTAGCTATTGAAGCAGGCTATGCCAATACCTGCAGCTGTTATTCAAGCTATCAAAGTCAGGCAGCAGCTCCACAAACTGCTGGGAATTGCGCATGTAATAAGGATTTAACCAAAGAGCAATTAAAAGGTATTGCCATCTCTGCAACCCAAGCCAATATTGATAAGTATTTTGATGGGTTTAATCAAACATTTAAGAAATTTAATATTAAATCCTGCTTACAAAAAATACATTTCCTGGCTCAGGTGAACAAAGAATCCGAAGGTTTCAAGTATAATGTTGAGTTGGGAGATGCTGCTTATCTTGCCCCATACAAAGGCTGGCATGGAAGAGGCTTAATCCAGTTAACAGGTAAAGAAAACTATGAAGCCTTCCAAGCAGCCATCGGAGAAGATGTTACATCAAGTGCAGAAGCTAGAGATAAAGTTGCTAAACCTCCTTATGCCACCTATTCAGCAGGTTGGTTCTGGGACAAACGGGCCGCTCTCAACAGCCATGCCGACAATAATGATTTTATTTACATTTGCTATCGTGTAAATGGAGGGTTCAACCATATTGACGACAGACTTGCTAGTGTAAAAAAAGGATTTGAATCATTATATTCTAAATGTACCACAAGTAAAGGGAAAAATACAGATTATAAATTTAAAGACAGTAAAGCTTACGATGATAAAAAAGCAGCTTTTGCCTGGGGACTATGGCATGATCCTATATTTACGAAAAAAGGCTGTACAAAAGACAAACAACTGGCCATTGAGGGTTACCAAAGAGTTGTTGATTTAACCACCGATGCTGAAACCACAACAAACTATTATGCAATTCAAAAATTAAGTTACTTTTCAGATTTAGTGTTCACAAAAGTCATAAAAGACAAGACATACAAATATGTAAACATAAGAAAAGCAGCTTTAAAAAGATTAAACGATTTAAAAAAATAAAAATGATTAAACCTATTTTATTTTTAACAGTAATGACTCAGTTTGTTTTCTGTAAACAGGCAGACAACAATCATATAAAAAATGATAATTTATCTAATAAAGAGGTTGAAAATCATCAACCTCTAAAAGATACTGTGAGAGGAGATTTTAATAAGGATCATAAAATTGATTATCTTCAAATCTTGGATAAATCACCTGAAGAAAAACAAATTATAATTTTCTTACAAGGTGAAAATAATAAGTTTTCAGAATCAAAATCCTTTATTATCAGTAATGATGACTTCACTGAGGTAGAAGATCCTGTTAATCATTTATTTATTTCAAGCGGAAAACCTGGTGAAATAATAGTTATGGCTTCTTGTTGCGGAAATTTTAAAACAACAGAAACATACTATTATAAATTCATCAAAGATAACTGGTATCTTTCTAAAACTTCAATTTCAACGGTTGATGATGATTTTATTCCTAAAATTAAGGTAGATATGAATAATTTATCCAGCAGCATTGATAATAAAACGGTTGATAATAAAGATATTTACCAAAAAGAAATCAAAGAGTTAAAAGAAAGCTCATTATCCAATTTCAGCAAATCTTTGGCATTATTGAAATCAGCAAGTAAAACCAATACCTTAAGTAAGCAAAATACTGTTGGGTTGGAAACCGTTGCTGAGTGGCTTTATTTCAATCCAATTAATGAAAATAATATAAACGATTATAATGATATTGCCTATTATGATTCTTACACAAAAGATGGAAATACCACCGCTCTCTTTTTGTTAAAAGAAATCATTGAAAAGTATCCGAACAGAGTTGTAGCCTGGTTAAATATAGGAGATTCATATTGGACCGCTGATAATAAAGAAAAAGCAAAAGAAGCTTATCTTAAATATATTGAGTTGATGAAAAGTCAGAAAAAAGATATTTCAAAAATTCCTCAAAGAGTTTACGACCGAACTAAATAAATTATGAAATAATATACTGTTGTATGAATAAATTAGTATTGCCATTTATATTTTTTGCATTGATATCATGTAAGAATGCCCCTGAAATTAATAATACAAACCATGATTCTTTAAAAACTCAAGATACCTTAGTCCCTCAGAAACCTGATAGTAAAACTGTTGAACCAACAAGTAGCAGTTCAGCCAACAGTCAATATGTTTCTCTTCCTTTTGATTACGAAAAATATAAGAAAACCTGTATTCAGGAAGGCTCGCCGGACTGTTCAAAAATGTATCCGGTGCTGGGGCAATCAGAATCTGATAGTATAATTAAGATTGTAGGTATTACAGAAGGCAATCCGGAATCTATTTTTCAAATACAGCCTGCTTCCGGAAGTACCATCAATATATTTGTTTTGAACTTTGAAGGAGATTCTAATTCGCAAGAACTTGTTACAATAGGTAATAATAAGGTGATCAGCCGCCAGTCCATTGGTTATGCTATGCCTGAAGAAGAAACCTACGAAACATTTATCATGAATCCTGATATGACTGTTGATATCTACGAAATCAGTTTTACAGACAATACAAAAAAGAAAAAAAAGGAGAAATATAAGATATCAGCGAATGGTACTATTTCAAAAATCTAGTATAGTACTAGATGTAGAAGCAAAAAGTGTTTGAAATTAAATGAAAAATATATTACTATTCATTTTTTTACTAATCACGCTCACCTGCCATTCTCAGGATAGAAAATATGCTGAGAATGGTCTTATAAAACTCAAAAAGTCTTTTTCAAATAAAAAAGAAAAAGATTTTCTGGAGAATTTCCCAAAGGACTTTCAAACCTTTAAAAATACATTTGGCTGGGATGATGAAAAAGACTCAGCTGAGCCGCTTTACGATAATTCCGGTGCTTATATTGACTATTGGTTTTCTTTATTACAAAAACCACAGTACAGGCATCATGAAACCTCTATTACAACGATTTCAAAAAATGGGAAATGGGAAGCTGATGCAGTCAATTATTTTAAGATAAAAAGTATAGAATACATTGAAGTGAATAAGAAATACAACCTGATTAATTCCTTATCAAAAGAAGATGCTAAATCGGTAATTTCATTTTTATTGGATTCTCCTCATCCTAAGTTTGATAGTGTATTCATTTCCAGTCTTACCCTAGAAAAACAGAAAATCGCAAAAGAATTTTTATCCAAAAATGCTTCAGATATGAACTATTACATTCAGGATACTGACGGCTATGCTAATCTAAGAAAGGATAAAAATTCTTCTTCCAAAATTCTACAAAAGATAAACACGGGTGAAAAAGTGAAGGTTTTAAACCAAAGTGGAGATTGGTGGCTGGTTATTTCCCAAGAAGGCAAAAAGGGATATGTTCACAAAAGCAGAATAAAAAGCAAAAAATCCCCGTAAACAGTGAATAAACCTAACCTTAAAAAGCGGTATATTCAACCCCATGAAAAAGATTATTCCCCTTTATCTTTTATTATTGTTGGCAGGATGTAAAAAAGTGACTGAAACCAACACTAAAGGAGCGGCTTCACCTTCTCCAATCCTCAAAGCTTCTGAGAAAAAAGAAGAACATGATATTGTAAGTCCTGATCCAACAATTGTAAAAACTCAACAGGAAAATATAGATTTCATCAACTACCCTATTGATGATCTGGAAGGCATTACCGGTACCGGCACAGAAGGAGTTTACCGTAATTTTGATTTCAGTTATCAAGATGGAGAAACCATGTTCATTCTTGTTCCTAAAATTGGAGCCGGGAAATGGTACAGCCAACAGATTAATCAATATAAAGATCAGGATGCAGATGCGATGATTGATAAAAAACTTAGTCAGCAGTCATTCAAAAAACTTAGTAAAGAATTTAATATCTTCATCTTTCATACTCCAAAAAAATATTTAAAACATACTCCTAATCTGGATGCGCCGTACACACCACAGACTCCGAGAACTATATTTCTATACGAGTATAATAACACTGATAATAGCTGGAAAACTATAGATCATTTTACCCTAAAAAGTGAAGATGATGAAGGAAAAGCTAATGAATGGAGAGAAAATGCCACTTCTAAGCTAAGTTCCTTTGAAAAATAATGTAGTATAACTCAAAAAATGCATTATTAAACAAATATCTGGTACCATATGAACATAAAGAAAGCTCTACTTTTATTGCCCATTTTAGGAATGCTTTCCTGTAACAAAACTGTAGATAATAAAGTCATAACGCTAGAAGATACAATTAGTATACGTGATAGTTCAGCGGTTCAGAGTTACTTAGATCAGTCTTATAACCGTCGTATTAAAGACACCATTAAAGGAAATTGGGAATCTTTTAGTTCCGAAATACAAATATTTACTATAAAATTGGAAAGCACAAAAGATAATGACACTATAAAAGGAACTTACCATGTTTCTGCCCAAGGAAAATCAGAAGAAGGTATCATTACTGGAGTCATCTCTGACGGAATAGCCATGCTGGAATTTTATAGTCCCTCAGATCCCGATACTAATAAAAGAAAAGCAGAACTTTCAGATTGGAATGAGAAATTTAATTCAATGGATTGGAAACTCATAAAAGCACCTTTACAATCCCTTATTCCTGAAAAATGCACATTCCATAGACCTGTCCCTTATAAAATAGGACCTCAGATTACCAGATAAAAAATTATATAAAAATAAATACAACCCATTATTAATGAGAAACATAAGCTTTATCGCTATTACACTGTTACTGATAACAGGCTGTAAAAACGATTCAAAACCGACAGCAAATGAAACAGAAACCATGAAAAAAGACAGCCCTGTTGTAAAAGCTTTCGCAAAAGAAAAGGCAGTAGAGGAAAGCAAGGAAATTCCTACACTGAAAGAATGTACAGAAAAAACTGTTGACTACGAAACTGAACTGGAATGCATTTTCCCTAAAAGTACAATGGAAAATGTTTATCAGAAGACCATCAAGGAAAAAGAATTGGAAAAAGCAGAGCTTCTTCTTACAGAATTACCTAAACAAAGCAGTGAAAAGGAAATTCATCAGGATGGTTTGGAAACCATCAGCTATAAAGTTTCGCCCAACAAAGTTGAAATTGAATTCTTATTTGCAGGGGGTGTAACTACCCTTGAATTGGAACAAAAAGGCGATGATGTAAAAAGAACCATTATCCACAGTGCCGATTAAGACCCATTCAACATCATGAAAAAAATATTTTTTACCCTTACTGCTCTGAGCATTATTTCCTGTAAAAGTCTTCCGGAAGAATCTTCAAAAGATACCTCCGGATCTACCCTTCATACTCAATGGAAGGGAGAATATTCCATCTCTCATGATTTTGGAAAACTGGATGAAAACGCTGAAATGACATTGGATTATGATTTAACCATCACCAAAGACAGCTGTACTTTTGGAGGGCTTGGCTATAAAACCTTTTTTACAGACGTTTGCAGCATCACCGGAAATGAAAAACAGATCATTGTAAAATACATCAGACAGATTGAAGGTGATCCTATGAGTAACCACGCTCCTACCGATACATTGGCAGTAGTATCCAGGAAAGACGGAAAATATTTTCTTCAAAGCGAAGTGGTTCCCAGTAAGGATTGGCAGTACAATACTCCGATTCTTCTCAAAAAGAAATCATAAAAATCTCGCAACTTTAAAAAATATTTTATAATTTCGCATTGTGAATTTTAACAACGAAACATATTATTATAGAATTTTTACCTCAGATCTGGGATAGGGATTCTTATGAACATAACTTAAAACCTCGTCCTAGGACGAGGTTTTTTTATTTAAAAAAATTTAGAAAGATGAAAATAAGTATTATTGGAGTAGGATTAATAGGAGGTTCAATGGCCTTGAAATTAAAAGAAAAAAACATCGCCAGCTTCATCTACGGAATTGATAACAGCCAACAACATATCAACGAAGCATTGGATTTAAAAATCATTGATGCCGAGGCAGATCTGGAACAGGGAGTAAAAGGTTCAGACCTTGTTATTCTTGCCATTCCGGTAGATGCTGCAAGAAAACTGTTACCTAGTGTTCTGGATCTTGTCTCAGATCATCAGACCGTCATGGATGCAGGTTCTACCAAGGCAGGAATCGTAGGTGCTGTGAAAGACCATCCGAAACGTTCAAGGTTTGTAGCCTTTCACCCGATGTGGGGTACTGAAAACAACGGACCTAAATCTGCCATTGCAGAGAGTTTCGCAGGAAAGGCAGGAGTAATCTGCAACAAAGAAGAATCAGCTGAAGATGCATTGAACATAGTTGAAAACATTGTGAACGCCCTTGAAATGCATACCATCTACATGAATGCAGAAGATCACGATATTCACACCGCTTACATTTCCCATATTTCCCATATTACATCGTATGCTCTTGCCAACACGGTTTTGGAAAAGGAACGTGAAGAAGAAACCATCTTCCAGCTTGCCAGCTCCGGGTTCTCCAGTACCGTACGTCTTGCCAAATCACATCCTGAAATGTGGGTTCCTATCTTTAAACAGAACAAAGAAAATGTGCTGGATGTTTTGAATGAACATATCACTCAGCTCAGAAAATTCAAGTCTGCTTTAGAAAAAGAAAACTATGAATACCTGGAAGAATTGATTACCAACGCCAACAGAATCAGAGGAATACTAAGATAACACACTGATAATCAATAACACTATCATTTAAACGATATATCTATTAACCACAGAATAATTTTTTGTGGTTATTTTTTTGCTCAATTTTAAAATAAAATTTTAATAAAATTAAAAAATATTTTAACTTTATTAAAAAATATATTACTTTCGTAAAAAATAAATTCAATGAAGTTACCGATCATCTGCCCAAGCTGTGACCATACTCTTAACGTGAGCCAAATGAAATGCCCAAGCTGTAAAACTGAGGTAAGCGGAGACTATGAACTTCCGGTTCTTCTAAAGCTGAATCGTGATGAACAGGATTTTATCCTTAATTTTTTCCTGTCCAGCGGAAGCATTAAAGAAATGGCTAAACAGGCAGGTCTATCCTACCCAACCATGAGAAATAAAATGGATGACCTGATTACAAAGGTAGAACAATTAAAAAACAATCTATAAAACCATTAATAATCTGTAAACTCAATCTATTATGAACTGGAAAACCGTTTTTAATCCGTTTGAAAGGTTTGATGAAAAACTCCTTCTCCTTATCGGCATTATTGCCATGGTATTTTCTATTGCTATAGGATATTGGACTCATACTGCCTTTACGAGTATATACAAGATAAGTGCTATTGAAAATACTTCATTAAAAACGGTAGTCATTTCTACCCTACTCAGCTTTCTGATTGCTATTGTCATTCTTTTTATTTTAGGCAAAATTCTAAACGGAAAGACCAGAATCATTGATATCATTAACACCGTTTTAATATCTCAGCTTTTCCTGCTTCCTATACAATGTTTTGGAAACGCATCATCCATTAGACTGGCCGGAAAAAGCATTATCAAGTACGAGTCTAACCCCACAGAAACATTTCCTTTTCTGGATTTTCTGACCATGATTTCCATAACTATCATTTCTATTACTGTACTCATTTATAGTTTTACCCTTTTCTATAATGGTTTCAAAACCGCTACCAATATCAAAAAGTGGCAGCATATTGTACTCTTCTGTATTGTTTCATTGGTGAGCACGCTAGCATGCCAAATTGTAATTAATAAAATTATTTAAAATATCATGAAAATCAAATTATTATTGGTGCTGGCGTGTCTGGCACAGATTTGTCACGCCCAAATTGAAGGAACCTGGAATGGTGAATTGGATACCGAAAGCATTAAACTCCCCGTTATTTTTAAAATATCAAAAAAATCAAAGGCATACACTTCCATCCTTATCAGTCCTAAACAAAGTTTAAGAGAAATTCCTGTAGAGAAAACAGATTTCAATAACAATGAGCTTAGTTTTAAAATAGGAAGTATCAATGCAGGTTACAAAGGAATCTATAAAACAGATCATTTTGAAGGAAACCTGATTCAGAATGGCAGAACAATAGCATTGAACCTTTACAGGGATAACAAACCGAAGAGTTCTGATATCCCTTACCTCAACGGAAAAGCAATCAACACTCAAAAAATTGATGACTTCTTAAACTATATGGTTCAGAATAATCAGGAAATCGGAAGTATGGCTATTTTCAGAAACGGAACACCAATTTATAAGAGAGACTTTGGCCAAAACCTGCTGCCAGGCAATACAACCTATGACCAAAATACCGGATACCAGATAGGTTCCATCAGTAAACTTATGACTGCAGTGATACTTTTTCAGCTCATAGAGCAGGGAAAGTTAAGTCTTACCGAGCCTCTTTCAACATTCTATCCTGAAATTCCCAATGCTAAAAAGATCACGATCCAAACCATGCTAAATCATACCAGCGGATTGGGAGATTATGTGGGAAAAGCAGATAAAAAAAATTGGCTCTTTGAAGGTCCTGTAGGAGATAAAGCTATTATTGACGTGATTAAAAAAAATGATATTCAATCTCAACCAGGAGAAAAGCTAAAGTATTCCAACTCTGCCTATTTCCTGTTGAGCAGAATATTGGAAAAGATCCATAATAAGCCTTATAACGATATTTTAAAAGAAAATATTCTGAATAAAGCTCCAATGCCTCATACATTTTCTGTACTTGATAATCCGAAGAATATTTTTAAATCCTATGAATTTATAAAAAACAGCTGGACAGAAGTTAAAGATTTTGATTTTCACAACTGCATTGGACTGGGAGATATCACCTCTACACCGGAAGACCTGAATATCTTTATTAATGCATTATTCAATGGTAAATTCATCAAAAAAGAAACTCTTGATCTGATGATTTCCAACAAAAACGAAAAAGTATTTGGGTCCGGAATCATGAAGGTTCCGTTCTACAATATTATTTCCTATGGACATGCTGGAGATACCGCTGGAAGTCACTCTATACTCGCTTTCGAACCAACAGATCAACTCTCTTATGCTGTTACTATTAACGGTCAAAATTTTCCTCACAACAGCTTCTATATTGCTTTAATGAATTTGATATATGACAGAGATTATCAGTATCCCATATTTAATAGTGCTAAAATTCCCGTTGCTGATCTGGAAAAATATGTGGGTGATTACACTTCAAAGGATATTGATTTAAGCTTAAAAATATTCGTCAAAGAAGAAGGATTATATGCTCAGGCTACCCATCAGGCAGAGTTTCCATTGACTGCCACAGAAAGAGACCAGTTCACGTTTGAAAAAGCGGGTATAAAACTCACTTTCAATCCTGAGAACCAACAACTCAAAATGATACAATGCGGAAAAACATATGTATTCAATAAAAAACACTCCAACAAGTAGCTTTTCACAAATACTCCAGTTGAAAACATAAATTTCCCACCTCCAGAGGGGGTGGCGAGAATTCAAAGAATTTTTGACGGAGTGGTTATTCCCGTAAACAAATCAAAAAAAATCCTTAGACAACTAAGGATTTTTATATTGTAAATAAATATTCTCAATTAGCACTCCGGAACGTTCACAGCAATCGCCAATCCACCTTCAGAAGTTTCTTTAAAACGGTCACTCATCGAAAGAGCAGTTTCCCACATCGTCTGAATTACCTCATCCAAAGTTACTTTTGCTTTAGCAGGATCACTTTCTAATGCAATATTAGCTGCTGTAATGGCCTTCATGGCACCCATTGTATTTCTTTCAATACATGGGATCTGTACAAGGCCTCTGATAGGGTCACAGGTTAATCCAAGGTGATGCTCCATTGCAATTTCAGCAGCCATCAATACCTGTCCTACACTTCCACCTAATATTTCTGTAAGCCCCGCTGCAGCCATCGCAGATGACACTCCGATTTCTGCCTGGCAACCTCCCATTGCTGCAGAGATCGTCGCATTTTTCTTGAATAATGTCCCAATTTCTCCTGCTACCAATAAGAAACGAATAATATCATCCTCACTGATAGAATCTGTAAACGCCTGAGAATACATCAGAACTGCCGGAATTACACCACTTGCTCCATTGGTAGGGGCCGTGATAATTCTTCCAAAACTGGCATTCTCTTCATTCACTGCCAGTGCGAAACAGGCAATCCATTTATTGATATTGGTAAAGTTTTCTTCGGCATCAACCACCTGCTGAAACCATTCGTCTTTATTCTTATATATTTTATCTCCTAGCAATTTTCTATTGATTCCGGCAGCTCTTCTGGAAACATTTAATCCTCCCGGAAGAATGCCTTCTTTATTAACTCCTTTGTAAATACACTCTTTAATTTGCTGCCAGATATACAACGCTTCTGCTTTCGTCTCTTCCTGAGTTCTCCAGCTTTCTTCGTTGATAAAAATTAAATCTGATATTTTACTAAGTCCCAGTTTTTCACAGTATTTTGCAATATCCGAAGCCTTATGACAAGGATACAATGTACGTACACATTGTTTTTGAATTGAGTTTTTCTCCTGGCTGGCAATAAAACCACCCCCTACAGAATAGAAGTCCTGAATAAGCTCGGTTCCATCCTCAAAAACAGCTCTGAAAATCATTCCATTCGGGTGAAAATCAAGAGATTTCTTCATATTCAGAATTAAATGATGACCATAAATAAACGGAATCACCTTCTCGCCACCAAGATTGATGGTTTGAGTACTCTTGATATAATCTACTTTCTCATCTATTTTGGTAGTATTAATCGTCTTATAGTCTTCACCATTTAAACCAAGCATTCCGGCAATATCCGTTCCGTGTCCGATTCCCGTTTTTGCGAGTGAACCAAAGAACTCAAGAAAGACCTCTTTCACTTCTTCTATTGATCTTTCTCTTTTTATAATCCTGATAAATGCGGATGCTGCATTCCATGGCCCCATCGTATGCGAACTGGACGGGCCTATCCCAACTTTAATAATCTCAAAAACCGATATTGATTCCATAAATGATTCTTCATTTTCCTCAAAAGCAAAGATACATGATAAATCTTATAATAAGCATAGTAAAATCTCACAATTAACAGCCCTACATCATGAATATAATAAATGGTTAACGCCTATTTTTGTAAATTAGCCAATATCTTTTACCTGTTTCAGATCTATTACCAGTTCTCTTTAAATTATTTTGAATGGAAACATTAATTAAGAGCATTACACAGCATGTTACGCTTAGCCCGGAAGAGATTTCCCTTTGTAAAAGTTTCTGGACAGAGAGAACGTTGGAAAAAGGGGATTTACTGTTAAGAAACGGAGAAGTCTGCCGACATGACAGCTATATTGTCTCAGGGGTTTTAAAGGCTTTCTGCATCAATGCTGACAATGGAAATGAAGAGATTCTTTTTTTAGCTATTGACCATTGGTGGGCTACCGATATCTCCAGTTTCTCCAAACAAAAAGCATCCATTTACAATATACAGGCTGTTGAAAAGACAACTCTTCTGCAGATCAGTCAACCCTCTTTTCAAAAAATGCTGGAAAAAATTCCCTCTTTGGAAAAATACTTCAGAATTATTTTAGAAGGTTATCTGGGAACTCTTGAGAAAAGAGTTGTTTTTAACCACATGCTTAAGGCGGAACAAAGATATTATGATTTTCTGGAAACCTATCCGGATATAGCCTCCAGAGTTCCACAATATTTAATAGCTTCCTATTTAGGCGTATCTGCAGAATTTATAAGCAGGATCAGGAAAAAAAATAAATCCTCTTGAACTAGATCAATTTTTCCCTAATGAATAATCAGGAATTTTGCTGTTATAAAATCATAACAAATGAAAATACTGATTATCAATGCCAGTGTAAGAAGTAAAAGATCTTACAGCAGAAAACTAACCCAGCTTTTTGTAGAAAACTGGAAAACCAAATATCCTTCCGATCTATTCACTTACAGGGAAACCGGAATTGACAACATTACTAATATTGATGAAGGATGGATTGCCGGTGCCTTTAAAAAATCATCAGACAGAACAGAAGAAAACATAAAAGCCTTACAATTAAGTGATGAACTGATAAAAGAACTCAAAGAACATGATATGTATGTTATTGGTACTCCCATGTACAATTGGTCTATCCCGGCAGGATTAAAAGCCTATATAGATCAGATAATGAGAATTAATGAAACCTGGAAATTCAGATCCGGCATTCCGGATGGTGATTATGTAGGACTGCTTGAAAACAAAAAAGCATTTATACTATCAACCCGCGGTGATACCGGATATGGCGAAAATGAAAAAAACGGACATGTCAATTTTCAGACAACCTATCTGAAACATATTTTAGGGATTATGGGAATTACAGATATTACCACCTTTTCATTGGATAACGAAGAATTTGGTGGTGACATCTTTGAAAACTCAAAAAATAAAATCTTCAATGCCATTCAATCCATTACATAATGATCATTTTTTCAATTAGAGTCTTCTGAAAAGGCTCTATTTTCTTATTCATCAATTAAACCGCTCCTGATGTTGGGAAAGATCAAGTCCTATATTTTCAGATTCCTCCGAAACTCTTAATGTAATGATCGCATTGGTAACTTTATACAACAACAAAGATCCAAGAAAAGTAAATGCAGACACCAGAAATAATGCAGCCAGATGGTGAAGGAATACTTCAACTCCACCATGCAGAAGGCTTGCTTTTTCACCATGAGCAAAAATAGCCGTTAGAATCATTCCCATAATACCTCCTACTCCATGGCAGGCAAAAACGTCCAAGGTGTCATCTATCTTATTTAAAGCTTTCCAATTAACCAGCAGATTAGAAACAATGGCAGAAATAAACCCTATGAAAAGGCTCTCCTGAATACTAACAAATCCACATCCGGGTGTAATAGCAACAAGACCTACCACCGCACCAATACATGCTCCCAAGGCAGATATGCTCCTCCCGTTGATTCTGTCAAAAAATATCCAGGTCATCATGGCAGAAGCTGAGGCAATGGTAGTAGTTCCGAAGGCAGTTGCTGCAGAAGCAGAAGCACTTAAAGCAGATCCTGCATTAAATCCAAACCATCCAAACCACAGCATTCCTGTACCCAGAAGTACATAGGGAATATTAGAAGGTTCATGATGTGGGTTTTTCCGTTTTCCCAATACCAAAGCTCCTGCCAGTGCGGCAAAACCTGCACTCATATGCACAACTGTTCCACCGGCAAAATCTTTCACACCAAAATATTTGTTTAAAAGACCATCAGGATGCCATACCATGTGACAAAGTGGAGTGTAAATACAAATACTGAACAAAACAATGAATAAAAGATAAGAAATGAAACGAACACGCTCTGCAAAAGATCCGGTAATAATCGCAGGAGTAATAACAGCAAATTTCATCTGGAATAAGGCAAACAGAATAAAAGGAATAGTGGGAGCCATCATCCTATGCGGCAGATTCCCTACTCCATTAAAAAAAGGATAGCTTAACGGATTTCCAATAATCCCGTAATGTTCCCCGGCAATGGTGATCCCCAGAGATTCACCGAAGGATAATGAAAAACCAACCACCACCCAAACCATAGAAATAACGCCTAACGCAATAAAACTCTGCAGCATGGTAGAAATTACATTCTTTCTGCCTACCATTCCTCCATAAAAAAAGGATAATCCCGGTGTCATCAGCAATACAAGTCCGGCTGCTGCTAAAATCCAGGCTACATCCGCTCCTACAATTTTATCTTCATTTAAAAACGCCCCTTTATCAGAAATATCTGTAACCGGATTCCAGAACAAACCTCCAATAGCAACCAAAGCAATAAGAGAGAATGAAACGATCCATTTTAAACCTATTTTCATAAAATTTATATTTAACCCCATCAAAATTACATATAAATATCATAAAAAAGTCATTTATTTAACAATCACCCCTGTTAAAAATTATTCATCCAATAACATTATTGCTTTTTCACTAAATATTTCATTCAAGATTTTAGAAACCTCTTTGGCTTTAGTGGCCGGAAACAGATGGGTTCCTCCTTTAATGATATAATCAGGTTTTGAATTTCTGATTGGAAAAACAATATCCTTATCTCCCAATATCTGGATGACCTTTGGATTCTCATCAAATTTCCATTCAGCAACCTTTTCTACAGACCATTTCAGATAATAAGGATCTCTTACTCTGAAATATTGAAGAATTCTCGGATTCTTTGGATCGAACAACTTTCTGAGAACACCATATACATTGGCTGCTCTCGCATTAAACAGTCCTACGGGTAATATTCTAGGGATTTTTGTTACTTCCCCAGTCTTTATGAATTTGGATTTTTCCTTATCAGATTTGATGCTTCCCAGAATGACTACTTTTTCGGCTGGTTTCAAACGATTGATCTCCTGAACCATAATTCCACCAAAAGAATATCCAACCAGGCAGAATGGCTCTGAAGGATCTATTTTCTCTGCCATTCTTTCTACATAAGCATGAAAAGGCTCATTTTTCTCCGGGATGAGCCAGTCTATAAAAACAAGTTCACAATGCTTGGGAAACTGTAATCTTTCAAGTACCTTGAAGTCTGCTCCAAGACCGCTTACAACATAAATTTTCATCCTACTAATTTATAAAAAATGCAGAAAAGCTACTATGGAGATTAAAAGAATTTAACTTATAAATGTTTAATTATTGAAAAATCTACACTGCCTTCTAATCTATATTGAGACTCTTTCAGAAGATCAAAAAGAAAAACAGTAAATGATCTACACACGTTGTCATTCTGCAAGAATATAAAGTATCTTAAATAACCCGAGTTCGGGATCATAAAATTAACGATAGTAGGCTGGAAGCTGGAAGAGAGAGGCTGGAAGTTACTCTCGGAACTACCATTTCTGATGTTGCCGTAAAATTGGATGAAGCTGTCTTTAAAGGAATAATACATTACAGGGTTGTAAGTGCTTTTTTAACCTCAACTCACTTCCCTCTCTCAGTTCCAGGCTTCCTTATTTACTAAAAACAGAAATGTTTTATCCCAAAAACAGGTTAAATAACACACAAAAATTACCCCTCTAACGAATATCACAATCGAAAATATAATCATTCTCCTCCCTCCGGAGTGGTGGCGAAAATTCAAAGAATTTTTGACGGGACGGCCAATAAAAACACCATATCTTGCTCCTATCGTTCTTCATCACATTATCCCACAAAAAAAAAACAGCTCCTAAGAACTGCTTTTTTATCAACATTACATTTAATTTTATTTCTTCTTTGCAGGAACTCTGTTTTCATTATCCAGCTTTTCAGTAGACACTTTAAACTGAATATCCATTTCGTCCTTGATGAAGTAATCTTTTAATGAAGACTGATAGAATACTTTAAAGTCTCTTCTGTTGAGAGAGAACTTCGCAGATTCAATCGCTGTAGTAAACTGAGTTACGTATACATTCGCCGGGAAAGTAATGGTTTTTCTCACACCTTTAAGGGTAAGGTCTCCGTATACTGTAGAGTTATACTCACTGTTTGCTAATGGAATAATTTTAGTCAAATGAAATTTGGCAACCGGGAATTTCTTCACTTCAAAAAAGTTCGTACTTTTCAGGTCATTGGTAAGTTTGATCTGATCTTCATCAGAAACATCACCCGCCATCATACTTCTCATATCTATTATAAATTCACCATCTACCAGTACAGTATGATCGAAGTTGAATTTTCCACTTTTTAATTTTATCGTTCCTGAATGGGAGGAAGCCTCAGTTTTTACAACCTTATATCCCCACCATCTGATCTCCGATGAAGTCACTTTTGAAACTTTATCAAATTTCCTTTGAGCAGAAACAAATGATATGCTTGCGCACACCATAGCAAACAATAGTAATCTTTTCATTCTTTTTTATTTACAATTCAACAAAAATAAAAAAAAGTGTAGAACTTCTACACTTTTAACAATCTTTTTTTGATTAATTTATTGAGCAGTTACTTTTACGACCATATCAATATCATCTTTCACAAAAACATCCTGCATCGTAGACTTGTAAGCAACATCAAATTTCTGTCTGTCGAAAGAGAATTTGTTAGATACTAAACTTACCACTCCTTTGCTGTAAGAAATTTTAGCAGGGAAAGTAACTGGGTTTGTTTTTCCTTTCAAAGTAAGGTTTCCTGTTACTAAAGAGTTGTAGATTTTATCATTGTTTTTCTTTACACCTGTAATTTTGAAACTAGCAGTTGGGAATTTTTCAACTTCAAAGAAGTCACCATTTTTAAGGTGCCCATTCAATTTTTGCTGATATTCTCCTGTAAGATCGGTAGCGTTAATAGAAGTCATATCCAACACGAAGTTTCCTCCTACAAGTTGATTTCCTTTCATTACCACATCACCTGATTTTACTTTCACCGTTCCATCGTGAGAACTTGCCTCAGATTTTGCTACTTTATATCCCCACCAGTGAACATCAGATGCAACTACTTTTTTAGACTGTCCGAAAGCTAAACCACCAGCTAATACTGCTAATAAAAATATTTTTTTCATTGTTTAGAATTATTTTAATTAAGTTTAGGACAAAGGTAGCCAACTTATTTGATAGATTTCATTGATGTATATCAAGAATTTTAATTATTTTCATGAATAATATCATCCCATAAAAAAACTCCGAATTTCTTCGGAGTTTTCTTTTTATGCCTGATAGTAGGCCGTGTACAGTGCCATACCATTTAATGCTGTATGATTTTGCTTGACCAGATAGATCGGGATGTTTCTAAGCATTCCCTCCATTTTATCGCTGATCTTGAATTTTTCGTAAAACTTAGATTTATCAATATATTCTCTTACCATCTGAGGAATGTCTCCTGCAATCAGAAGACCTCCGGTAGCTTTTAACTTTAACGTTAAGTTATTGGCTTCTCTTGCCAAAAACTCAAGGAAAGTATCTAAAGCAATTCTGCAGATCAGTACATTATCCTCTACTGCTGCCTTGTAAAGCTCTTCAACGAAATTACCATTAGCAAGACGTTCTCCTAACCATTCAGGCTCGGGATGTCTTTTTACATCTCTAAGAAAACGATAGATATTGAATAATCCTGATTTAGATAATACATTTTCCCAACTCACAATACCATAGATATTATTTAGGAACTGGTAAAACTCAACCTCCACATTCGTTCTTGGTGAAAATTCAGAATGTCCTCCTTCTGTCGCGAAAGGTCTTAAGTTCTTTCCGTCAAAGAAATATCCTGCTTCTCCCAATCCATTTCCAGGAGCAAGGATTGCTACATTTCCTTTTTCAAGATGACCGCTGGTATAAATCGCTTCAAGGTCATCATCTTCAAGAAGAGCCATTCCGTAAGCAGAAGCTTCAAGATCATTCAGCATTTCTACTTTTTCAAAACCGAATTCTCTTTTATATTCTTCAACATCTAAGTTCCAGCCCAGTCTGGCAGGATTACTTTTTCCATCAATTACAGGGCCTGGCACAGCCATTCCCAGACGTTTTACATTTTCCAACTGATTATCCTGAATAAACTTCTTTAAGATGTCATTAAAAGAAGCATACTCTTTAGTAGAATATGTATTTTGTAGTGTAATCTCAAGACCTCCGTTACCGGAAACAAAATAGCCTAAGATTGTTATATCTTCACGAAGACTTGCTCCAATGATAGAAACATTATCATTATTACTGTTCTCTACTCCTGGTAAATAAAGTGGAAATTTTGGATTCAGAATCATAACCTCAAATTTTACCAAATATAATAATTGTTTTCGTAAATCCTGCACAGAACAAAAAAACCTTTTCACTTTCGTGAAAAGGTTTTGGTTAATAATTGTTTATATATTAAATCTAACTACTTTCCTAATGGAATATTATAACCGAATCCTACTCCGATATTCCCCACATTATAGTCCTGACCAGCTAAATCTCCTTTCGTTCCTACAAAAACCTTCTGGTATTGTACGAAGAAGTTCCAGTCTCTGTTGTGGTATCCGATCTCCGGTTTGATATAGAAGCCTCCGCTTGCTCTTTCAACATTCGTGTTAGAGGCAACAGTTTTATCTCCTACCAAGAATCCGTACCCTAAGTCAGTTCCGAAGTAGAAACCTGTTTGTTTAGGATAAATTCTTACTAAAGCAGCTACAGGAACTACCCCTACATCATTATTTTTATAACCGTTGTTTTCTTTTCCAAAATAGTGAGTATATCCAGATGCGATACCTAATCCAAATCCAGGTGTAATCAGGTTCTGGTAAGCTACATCCACTCCTACTGCTGCAGAAAGATTATCTGCAGGAACTGCTAAACCAACATTTGCGCCCACTTTGATCATATTATTCATTTGTGAACTTTGTGCGCTTGCTATACCTGCTGTTAAAACCCCAGCCAGCAATATTGCTTGTTTAAACATTTTCATAACTCTAATTTTTAAATTTTACTAAACAAAAGGATGTAAAAATCGTGCCAAGGGAGGCTTTTTCATCTCTTTTAACACTTAAAAAAAACACAACAAAATGATTATCAGATATTTATTTTACACTAATTTTTAAATGATTGTTTAACAATTTTTATAAAAAATAGAGCCTAAAATGTGAAATAAGTATAAAAAGTTAAAAATCTGAAGAATCAAAAATGCAACTTACTGATATCAAACAAATTCCATATTTGGAAAACGCAAAGGCTTATTTTTTTTTTTAATGTGATACTGTTTTTAAGGCACGAGAGAATCAAAGATTCTAAGCAAGGATACTGCTTTATTTTTTGCCACGACTACCCGAATAAAAAAATTAATAATTCATGGATTCGCGACGGTTAAATAAAATACACATTTTTTGTAATAGTCATCTGCAGCACCTCCAAATCAGCGTGAGATCAACAGGGGTTCAATTTTATTACAGATAAAATCCTTGCGCCTTAAAACATAATAATATTCTAAAAGTCTTAGCTACTTTGCGTTTCCCAACCTATCTACCATTCACACCCATTACTCATTACTTCATTACTCATTATAATATTAACAAACCTTAACCCGTTATCATTTTAACCTTCTTTCTTCAGAAACATCAAAAAAATAAATGCTTTCACCATGGCTGATTCATTATTAAAAAACAAACATCTTCTCTGGCGCGCAGGCTTCGGTGTTGGAATTAATCAAATTGATGATTTGAAAAACAAAAACTCTAAAACGCTGATTCATGAACTATTTAAAGAAGATAGTTTTACGGAAATCACGTATGATACACCGGATATAGATCCCACTGCAGATATGATGAACACTACCGCTCCTGCTGAAAAGAAGAAGGAAATGCAGAAGATCTATAGAGCGCAAAATGAAGAATTGAATCTCAATTTTCTGGATAAAATGGTCAACAGCAAGGAACAGATGAGAGAAAAGATGGCTTTTTTCTGGCATGGACATTTTGCGTCGAGGGTTCTTAATCCAAAATTCAACCGACAGCTGCTAAACACCATTCGGAAAAATGCATTGGGCAACTTCAAAGATCTGCTTTTTGAGGTAAGCCAGTCTCCGGCCATGCTTAATTTTCTGAATAACCAGCAAAACAAAAAGGATCATCCGAATGAGAATTTCGCCCGTGAAGTTATGGAACTTTTTACTATGGGAAGAGGAAATTACACGGAAAAGGATGTTAGAGAAGGAGCCAGAGCATTTACAGGATGGAGCTATGATAAAGAAGGCAACTTTCAGGAAAGAAAGAACCAGCATGATGAAGGAACCAAGACTTTTCTGGGAAAAACAGGTAATTTTACCGGATCTGATGCGTTAAATACTATTCTGGAACAAAAGGCAACTGCTAAGTTTATCACGGCCAAAATCTATCAATTTTTTGTCAACGAAAATGTAGATCAGAATATTGTGAATGCCCTAAGCACAAGCTTTTACAACTCCGGTTATGATATTAAAAAACTGATGACTGATATCTTTTCAAGCTCATGGTTTTACGATCAGAAAAATATCGGAAACAGAATAAAATCCCCAATAGAACTGATGGCCGGGATGATGCGGATACTTCCGATGCAGATTCAGAATCCTGAAAACCTTATCGTCTATCAAAAGCTTTTAGGACAGATGCTGCTTTATCCGCCCAATGTGGCAGGATGGCCGAATGGAAGAGCTTGGATTGACAGCTCTACTCTGATGCTAAGGCTTCAGGTACCGCAGATCTGGTCAGGCCTTCGTCCATTGGAATACAGCCCACGACAGGATGATGATATTGATATGGGAATGAAATCTAAAGAGACTGCTTTGAATAAAAGCTTTAAAAACCCTAATATCACCATTGACTGGAATCGGGTAGATCAGATTTTTGCTCGTAAAAACTGTGAAGATTATCTGATTCAAAATCCAAGGAGTCTGGACATGAATACAGTGAATAATTTCTCTGATAAAAGCACGAAAATGACCATTATTAACCTGATGTCAACCCCCGAATATCAATTAATGTAAACCATTCGTTATCTGCAAACTACACTTAAATCCAACACTATGTTAATCAAAAGAAGAGAATTTCTCAAAATAAGCTCACTGGCCACCGCTTCCTTCCTAATGCCTAACTTTTTAAAGGCTATGACATTGGATGAGGCACTGAATCCCAATCAAAATATTCTGGTGGTCCTCCAATTTACAGGGGGTAATGATGGATTGAACACGATTATACCTACAAAAAACGATATCTATTTCAGGGAAAGAAAAACGCTTGCAGTTCAGGATTCTTTATCACTGACTGATGAAGCAGGAATTAATCCTTCCCTCTCCTATTTTAAAGAACTTTTTGACAACGGAGAGCTTTCCGTTATGAACAATGTAGGTTATCCAAATCCGGATAAGTCTCATTTTCGAAGCATGGATATCTGGCAATCGGCAAGCAGAAGTGATGAGTTTCTGGATACAGGATGGCTGGGCCGCTTTCTGGATGAAGAATGCTATCGATGTGAGCATCCTACTCAAGCCTTGGAAGTAGATGATATGTTAAGTCTTGCCCTGAAGGGAGAAAATAACAAAGCTTTTGCCTTTAAAGATCCTAAAAGATTATATCAGACCAGCCAGGAGAAATATTTCAAATCTCTTTATGACCACCATCATGACGATGAAACGGTTTCCTATCTTTATCAGACCTTAGGTTCCACTATTAATAATGCAGGGTATATCTTTGATAAAAGTAAAGCGAAAAAAACAGAGCAGACTTACCCAAATTCTCAGTTGGGAAAGGATTTTAAAACAGTGGCTTCTTTAATTAAATCTGATATTAATACTCAAGTCTATTATCTTTCAATCGGTAGTTTTGATACTCATGTGAACCAGAATGACCGTCAGAAAAAGTTATTCAGTGATATAAATGAAGCAGTAAAGTCTTTTGTTGCGGATATGAAAAATAATGGTTTATTCAATAATATTCTTTTGATGACCTTTTCTGAATTTGGGCGTCGTGTAGCTCAGAATGCCAGCAACGGAACGGATCACGGAACCGCCAACCAAATGTTTTTCATTAGTGGAAACCTTAAAAAGAAAGGTTTACTGAACAGTCTTCCCGATTTACAGAATTTAAATGAAGGTGATCTGATCTATACTGAAGATTTCAGAAAAGTTTACGCTACCATTTTGAAAAATTGGCTGAAAGCCGATTCGTCCAAAGTTTTGGGATGGAAGAATGGAGTTTATGACTTTATATAAATCAACCTGAGGTTTATTTTAACCACAAATCGAAGATTATCTCCTGTTGGTCTGTGAATGTTATTTCGACGAAGTCAAAAAGTGCAAAAGGTTTAACACTCAATTTATTTTTAAGTTACAACTAAATTTTTAAGAAGTTCATTTAAGTCTTTGAAAATCCCAATAAATATTTCAGTTGAAAGCTGCCCATTCCCCTCCTCCGGAGTAGCAAAAATTCAAAGAATTTTTGACGGGCTGGTTATGCCTATAACATCTCATCCATCTCATCATTCCATAAAAAAGAGACCATCTAATATGACAGTCTCTTTTTCAAATTTTAAATTTTAACTACTTTTGCGTTTAAGCAGTAATCTGCTTAGGTTCATTCTCTTTCTGATTTACTTTTTTATCAAGTTTTTCAGATATTTTTTTAACGATATACTCAATCGCTATAGGTGCTATAATGGCAATAAGTGCTTTAAATATTCTTGATTTCATAGTGTTATTTTGTACCTAGTGACTGCAATTACCAAGCCAATATAAAAATAATAGATCCATTTTCTATTAATAATTTACATACAAACAGTAGATTAAATCCATAAGTAGTCTATGAATTTCATTGAAAACTAGTTTTTTTCAGGAATTATCAACTCCTGATAATTTTTACTTCCCGCTTTGAATTTTTCTTCCATCCGCAATCTTAATTTCTGAGGTTTATGTACCACCAGAGAATCCCCAAAACCCAGCAATAGTCTTTCTAATTCAAAATTGATCTGTACACAGATTTTAAAGAGTGTTCCTTCTTTTGTTTCACTTACAATTTCCTGGCTTTTATGCAATGGTTTTGTTTTCACATAAGGAGCATTGGCAGCATCTACAAAGAAAACTACATTCTTAGGAACTATAGATTCTGCAACGGTAACTCCTACAATATCTTTAAAATATTCATCTCCATCCAGATTCTTATCAATATAGGAAGTTTTTTCATCCACTTCAATATCTTCCATCCTGTCCAATGCCAGATTATACATTTTCTGCTTGTAAAGACAAACCAGAAACCAACGGTTGTTGTATTCTTTCAACAACTGTGGATGAACTGTATATACATTGGACTCTCTTGCGGTGAAACTTTTGTATAAAATCTTCAATACTTTTTTATTAAGTACACTTTCATACAGGATATCAATATGCTCCAACCCTTTCAACTGTTCATTTTTATCCAAATGAATAATGGATTTCTGGCTGGTAGAATGGATAGAATCCTCCAGTTTTTGGATCACACCATTCATTTCCTTGAACATTGAAAAGTCTTTAAACTGTTTCAGGATCTGCACAGCATTATTCATCGCCTTCAGATCGCTTTCATTCACGGAAATATTATGAATGCTGTATTCCGGATCGCTGTACCGATAATATTTTCTTTCATACACTTCAATTGGAGCTTCATACCCGAACTTTTCACTTCGCATATTCTGAAGATCCAGCTGAATGGTTCTTTTGCTTACATAAGACTCTTTGCCCTCAAATTCAAACAAAGCTTCGGAACACTCATCAATGAGGTCTTCCAGTGTATACTTTCTGTATTTATTTTTGAGGCACTTGTCTAATGTTTTATAGCGGATCAGAGCGTTTTTATTAGATGACATGGTTGTTCTTTTTGTCTAAAAACCTATTTCTCTCTTAACGGATTTCCCTCAAAGATCAATCCGTCCCATCCAAACTCCATGAAGTTTCTGATATTCTGATGATCTGTACCATTAGGTTTTTTAAGGACATCTTCTCTGTAAAAATCTCCGAAAAGCGGAAGTGTTTCTTCTTTGGTCAGGCCGTGGTAAGAGGCAAAACCGAATATTTTACATGAACCGTTATTCTGCCCTTCTTCATTTCTTATATTTCCGTTTTTGAATGCTGTAGGGGTAAATTCGTAGTTTGCATCTATATAAGCAATCACATCATTGAATTGAACGGTTTCAGGAAAATGCTTTAATTGTTCTAATAACATCATAGTTGTAAGTTTTAATTTTCTTTACATAAGGCCAAAATTCTAATTTTCAAATCAGTGAATTTGCCTTTTTTTATATTTTTTGTAAAAATAATCAAAAATTTTATATCTACGCAAAACTATTGCGCAATAAGGTTATTACTTTGCATCATCAAAATGACATAACAATGGAATTTAACGGAAATCACTTAATCGAATTGGGATATAGACCAGCTAAATGGTTTAAAGATGCCATTACTCATATCAATGAAAATCATCTGGATGAAATTCAGATTAAAGAATATCTGGAGCAGTTCAAGCAACCTGAACTTATTCCGCTTCATGAAACCGCTCCTGAGTTTATCATTAACATCAGGGCTGAGCATGAAAATGAAACGGATAATGTAGAAAAAGTAATCAGAACCATGAAGAAACTGATGAAAACCCCTACCCTAACTGCAGGAGCGTTAATGCCTGATGCCTGTCCAACAGGTCCTGAAGGTCAGATTCCTGTGGGAGGTGTAGTGGTCGCAAAAAATGCGATTCACCCGGGATTTCATAGTGCAGATATCTGTTGTTCTGTCATGCTGACTGATTTTGGAAAGGTTAATCCTAAAGATATTCTGGATGCCGCTCATTCTGTGACGCATTTCGGATACGGAGGAAGACCAAGAGGAGAACAGATGCCTATGTCTCAGGAATTGATGGATGCCTTCAGAGAAAATGAATTCTTAAATGATGAAAAACTGATTAGTATTGCCCGTTCTCATATGGGAACGCAGGGAGACGGAAATCATTTCCTTTTCGTTGGAATTTCCAAAAATACAGGAAATACAATGTTAGTTACCCATCATGGATCAAGAGCTCCGGGTGCTGCATTATATGATAAAGGGATGAAAGTAGCCAATCGTTTCAGACAGGATATTTCTCCTGAAACGTTAAGAGAAAATGCATGGATTCCTTATGATACGGAAGAAGGAAAAGCCTATTGGGAAGCCCTTCAGCTTATCAGAACATGGACAAAAGAAAACCATATTTCTATTCATGACGCCGTTTTAAATAAACTGGGAATGGAAAAAGAAAACAGATATTGGAATGAGCATAATTTTGTTTTCAAAGATGGTGATCTGTTTTATCATGCTAAAGGAGCCACTCCGCTGGATGATAAGTTTATGCCTGATATCACCGGACCAAGATTGATTCCGTTGAATATGGCAGAACCTGTACTGATCGTTCAGGGAAAAACGAATGAGAGAAACCTTGGTTTTGCTCCACACGGAGCGGGAAGAAATTTCAGCAGAAGTCAGCATAAAAGATCTTTAGCGCATAAAACCACTGAAGAGATCTTCAATGATGAAACTGCAGGATTGGATATCCGATTCTACTCTAATGAAATTGATATTTCTGAACTGCCTAGTGCTTATAAAAGTGCTGCTAATGTAAGAGCACAGATTGAGGAATACGGACTTTGTGAAGTATTGGATGAAGTGATGCCTTACGGATGTATTATGGCGGGTGATGTTCAGAAAAATGCACCATGGAAGAATAAGAAGAAATATAGAAAGGCATAATTTAAATAGTAAACCCTATAGGTTTTAGAAGCCTATAAGGTTGTCAAAAAAAACTAATAACCTAACCTTGCAGGCTTTTACACCTGCAAGGTCAATGAAAACTTTTTTCATAACGGCAGGGGCAGTAGCTCAGATGGTTAGAGCAACAAAGACTACTTTTCGCCTCAGGCAAATAAAGTTCCTATGAATCACCAGGTTTGTGGGTCACAGGTTCGAGTCCTGTCTGCTCCTCAATATAATTTAAGGCAAAGAAAGTTCCTATATGATAGAAATACTTTCCGCCTTTTTACAAATCATAAGGCAAAGGGAGTTCCTATATTTTTTGGATAAAATACTCCCCGCTTTATAAAACTATAGGTAAAAGGAGTTCCTATAACACTTCACTTTTAATGAACCTACTCCTCACTTATTTTTTTAAAATTAAAACAATGAAAACATTACAATTATTCAATGCTGTATTGGCCAAAGAATCAAATGCAGAGCCATTTATTTCTAATGATGGTTTTATTATTGAACCTCATGCAATTTGGGCCAAAAAAGAGATCATCTCCTATTATTCAAAAGAAAAGCTGAATGGAAATGATTTGAATAAAACGTTCCATAAATCTTGGGAGAAAATAAAGAATACTTCCAGAATTGATTTGTTTTTCGAACAGATTCAACATTATATTTCAACCTATGGAAGTAATTTTCAAAGTGAAATTTACATTCCTGAAGAAATATTGAATGTTCCTGACACGAAGTTGATTTTTAAAGTAATAAAAGCTTATACCGTAGAAGAAATGCAGGAAAAATGTCTTTCTCTATTGAAATCCGGAATTGCTTTGAAAGAAGAAACGATTGATGATTTGCTGTATATTCTGCATACAGAACTGGAATATGATTTTACAGGAAAGGAAAATATCAGAAATAAAGAAGCCATTATAAAAATAGCTGACCGATACGACATTTATCCTGAAAATCCTGTTGAGTTTTTTCGTTATGTGATTTATAAGACAACCCAGACAACACTTTTAATCAAAAATGATGAATTGATTGGCTTAATCAAGCAAAGTAAATTCAACCCAACTTATCTGTTCGAAAGCTTTGGGATGGAAAAACTGGCAGAAATTTTCAACAGATTTAAGCCGTTATTCCTTGCTTATAAAAACAGAGCTCCAAAAGCAATTAATAAAATTTCGAAGCTGTCTAAAATCAATCATAAGCCATTCATTTCGAACCCACTGAACGATGCGACCAATACGTTGCTGGAAAACAGCGATTGGCATTGGCTGGAAAATGCGACACCGTTTGCATTGTTTAAAGCATTATCAGCATGTTACTCAAGAATGTATGGTCAGGATACTTTTGTCTACAGAATCAGAAATGGAAAATCATGGGTTAAAAAAGGGAAGGAAACTTATGTGAATCAATTCAACTATGAATTTATTTTAGATTTTCTGAAACTGAAGTATGAAAATATTTCCGGAAAGAAATTCTATTTCCCTGAAAATATAGAATTTGCACTCCCAACTTCTGAAAAAATGTTTGTTGGAAATATTCCTACCGGAACCCGTTTTTATGGAGATAGACTAGCCGTTGGTGTTTATTGGGAAGACCAATGGGGTGCTCATGACCTTGACCTTTCCGGATTGAATATAGCTGGAAAAATAGGTTGGAATGCAGCTTATCATTATGGTGAGGGACAATTGATGTATTCCGGAGATATGACTTCTGCTCCTAACGGTGCTGTTGAATATCTTTACGCCAATAAGGGCCTGAGTACTCCAACGCTTGTCATGAACAACGTTTTCAGCGGAGATGCCAACTGTGGATATAAAATTGTTATCGGAAAAGGAGACAACATTTCCTATGATTATATGATGAATCCCAACCATCTCTTTGCAGAAGTCAGATGTAATTCTGTTCAAAAGCAAATGATTCTGGGAATGCTGCTGCCAAAAAACGAAAAACAATGTTTCGTACTATTGAATTTCGGAGCGGGTCATTCTCATGTTTCAGGAAATACGGAAGTATCTGCGATGGCAACCAGTGCATTGTATCAGCAATGGTATGAAGCAATGTCTTTCAATGAGCTTATCAAAGAGCTGGGAGCAGAGATTACGACAGAAAGAGCGAAAGCTGATTTCGACTTCTCTTTAGAGAGTCTGGAAAAAGATAGCTTTATCAGAGTTTTTAAATAAAAATGCGCTGTTCAAAAATTTTGAATGGCGCTTTTATTTTAGCTGCTTACAGGTTCAGCAGATTTTTAGGCATAAACATCTGTGCAATTTGTGCGATCTGTGGGAACATCTTATTCCCACGAATTTCGAAAATTTCACAGACTTTTACTCTCGCAGATTTTTAAGCATAAGCATCTGTGCGATTTGTGAGATCTGTGGAAACATTTTATTCCCACGAATTTCGAAAATTTCACGGATTTTTACTCTCGTAGATTTTTAAGCATTAGCATCTGTGCAATTTGTGGGATCTGTGGGAACATCTTATTCCCATGAATTTCGAAAATTTCATGGATTTTTACTCTCGCAGATTTTTTTAAGCATAAACATCTGTGCGATTTGTGAGATCTGTGGGAACATTTTATTCCCACGAATTTCGAAAATTTTACAGACTTTTACTCTCGCAGATTTTTAAGCATAAGCATCTGTGCGATTTGTGAGATCTGTGGAAACATTTTATTCCCACGAATTTCGAAAATTTCACGGATTTTTACTCTCGCAGATTTTTTTAAGCATAAGCATCTGTGCAATTTGTGCGATCTGTGGGAACATTTTATTCCCGCGAATTTCGCAGATTTCACAGACTTTTACTCTCGCAGATTTTTTTAAGCATAAGCATCTGTGCAATTCGTGGGATCTGTGGGAACATTTTATTCCCACGAATTTCGCAGATTTCACGGATTTTTATTCTCGCAGATTTTTAAGCATAAGCATCTGTGCAATTTGTGACATCTGTGGGAACATTTTATTCCCACGAATTTCGCTGATTTCACAGACTTTTACTCTCGCAGATTTTTTTAAGCATAAGCATCTGTGCAATTTGTGACATCTGTGGGAACATTTTATTCCCACGAATTTCGAAAATTTCACGGATTTTTATTCTCGCAGATAACGCGGATTTATTTTAAAATCAAATCTTTGTTATACATTCATTTTTTTAATGGAAAAATAGCCCTCTTTAACCTCAACAATGACTTTCTTACCGTAATCAATCTGAATGTTGAACATATTTTCTAGCGGAAACTGCAGTATTGATTGTAGAATCAGACGAATTACACCAGCATGGGCAATAATCAGAACTTTTTCTCCATCTTTTTTAGTAATCAATTCATTCCAGAAGCTGAGGACGCGGGTTTGCATTTCAAGGAGGTTCTCTCCTCCAGAAGCTTTAACATTGATAAAGTCTTTATACCATGGATTAATTTCTTCTTCCGGAATTTCCGTCCATTTCTTCAGCTCCCAGTTTCCGAAATTCATCTCCCGAAGTCTTTCATCTGTTGCATAATTCAACTTAAAATGTTCTGCCAAAAGACAGCAGCGTTGTGCCGGACTTGAAATCACTAAGTCAAAATCGTCATCCAGATTCAAACTTTTAAAATCTTCCGGATATTCCTTTCGTAAGGGCATTTCGGCAAATCCATAGCACAGATTTTCCGGATTATCTACAGCGGTATGACGGATCAGATGAATTTCCATACGATCATTGTTCCTAAGTAAAACAACACTTCAGTGACCTGCTGTACAGCTCCCAGACAGTCTCCGGTATAGCCGCCGATATGTTTTTTAAAATACCAGCCCATGCAGATCTTTCCTAAATAAGCCAATGCAAAAGCCAGCAGCAATCTCCAATCAAGAATTAAGGAAAAGGAAAGTAAAACACTGATAAATCCGACCAGTAAAGCCATTCCATCCAAAGGTTTATTCGCCAAAGGTTTCGATTTGCTGACGTCAATATCCGTCACATACTGATGCGTGTAGATCATCGTTCCGGAAATAAAACGGCTTGAAGTGTGTGCCAGAATAATAATTCCCAGAGTCTTTATCAGATCAACTGTTCCCAAAGCCTGAATACTGAAAAACTTTAAGGCAAACAGTAAAATGATTCCTATGGTTCCATACGCTCCTACCCTGCTGTCCTTCATGATGGTAAGAATCTTATCTTTTCCGTATCCACCTCCGAAACTGTCGCACATATCTGTAAAACCATCTTCATGGAAGGCTCCGGTCAGGAGAACACTGCTTATCATCATCAGAACAATTCCTATTTCCAGATTAAAAAGCTGAGCAGAAAGGTATAAAATCCCTGCATTCATCAATCCTACCAAAAGACCAACCCATGCAAAGTATTTCTGAGATTTATTCATGATCTCCCCGGAATACGGAATAGTGAACGGAACTGGAATTCTGGTGAAGAACATCAGGGCCGTTGCAAAATAGATCAGTTCATTCTTTAGGGTCTTCATTTATTCTTTATTTGAAACATGGGCATCTTCAAAACTGGACATTTCATTCAGGAAATTTACGGCACTTTGAATAAGCGGATAAGCCAATGCACAGCCTGTTCCTTCTCCCAATCTTAAATTAAGGTTCAGTAAAGCTTTCTGTCCCAATAAGTCAATAAGCTGAAGATGGGCGTTCTCGTCACTTACATGACAGAATATACAGTTTTTTAGAATATCAGGATTCTTTTTCCATGCAGTGGCTATGGCAACAGTAGCAATAAATCCATCTATCATAATCAGCATATTCTGACGGAAGGCTTCTTCCATTGCACCGATCATCTGCGCAATTTCCAGTCCGCCAAAAGTTTGAGCAATTTCGTCCGGAGTTTTAACAGCCGGATATTTTTCTATTGCTGCTGATAAAATATTGATCTTATTTTGCAGCTGGTCATCATTCAAACCTGTTCCACGTCCGATACAACTTACAACAGGAAGATCGAATAACTTACTCATCATTAAAGAAGAAGCGGAAGTATTTCCAATTCCCATTTCACCAAATCCAATGATATTACAGCCTGTTTCAGTAATCTCTGCCACTCCCGAACTTCCATTTTGTAAAGCCTGTTGATATTCTTCAGAGGTCATCGCCGGTTCCTCCAGAATATTACGGCTGGATTTTCTGACTTTATGATTGATTAAATCCAATCCCTCCGGAAAATCAAAATTGACTCCTGCATCTACAATTTTAATATTAATTCCCTGCTGCCTGCAGAATACATTGATGGCTGCTCCACCGCCTAAGAAATTCATCACCATCTGATAAGTAACCTCCTGTGGATAAGCACTTACTCCTGCTGTTGCAATCCCGTGATCGGCAGCAAAAACCACCATATGAGGATTTGAAAGCTTTGGAGAAGTGGTATTTTGAACCATTCCTATTTTGTGGGCAAGATGTTCCAGATGTCCTAATGCGCCTAAAGGTTTTGTTTTGAAATCAATTGTATGTTGTAAGTCAGTTGTCAACATGGTTGTAAAAGTAATTATGTTAAATAGAGAAAGTGCAATATTAGTGAAATAGGGATTTTTGGACAAAAGATTCGTGGGAAATGTGGAATTAAAAAGACAGATAAATAATAGATGGATAGATAATAGACGAAGAGATGAGAAACAAGATAGTTTGAAAAGTGCACAGCCTCTCATCCCGAAGCTCGCCATCCCGTACCCGAAACTCACCACCTCGTATCTCGAATCACGAATCCCGCAAATCTACGTAATAACATTGCGCACTACTCTCCTTACTTTGCATTATAAAATTGAAAACAATGACACCAAAAATACTAGAAAAAATAAAAGAAGTAGAAGCTACACGAGGCGTAGAAGTACTTCTTGCCGTTGAGTCCGGAAGCAGAGCCTGGGGTTTTGCCTCTCCAGACAGTGATTATGACATACGTTTTATATACCGTTATGAAAAAGACTGGTATCTTTCACCATGGGATAAGGATGAAACCATAGAATTCATGACCGAAGATGATCTTGATGGTTCCGGATGGGACCTCCGAAAGACTTTTCATCTTTTACTGAAATCGAATGCCGCTTTATTGAGCTGGTTCTACTCTCCTATCGTTTATAAGGAAAATACAAATTTTGTAGACCTGTTCAAACCATTAGCTGATGACTGCTTTTCTCCGATAGCAGTTTCCTATCACTATTTAAGCATGAGCAAAAAATATCTGGAAGCCTGCAGGACTGATGAAGTAAAATTAAAAAGCTATTTTTATTGTTTAAGAACTGCTTTAACCGGGAAATGGATCGTAGAAAAAGGAACTGTTCCTCCGGTATTATTTAATGAGCTGCTTGCTTTAGTAGACCATGAAACCAGAATAAAAATAGAAGATCTTATCGCCTTAAAAGCTACCAAAGGAGAAGCTTATTATCACCCAAATGATTGGGAATTGTTTGAGTTTTTGGAGAAAACCATAGCTTATAATGAGGAAAAATCGAAGGGTTTGAGAGGTGGAAATGCAGATAAAAAAGAAATGGAGAGGGTTTTTAGGGAAATATTAAAACTGTAAAGAAAGAGGAAATGAAAATATGTAATTTTTTCAAAAAGAAGGATGTTCAGGATCCTCCAGAAGAAACTGAAAAAGGAATATCTAAAAATGATATAAAAACGCATGAATTCATTGAAAAATGTGAATATCTTAAGGATGAATATGGCCTGATAATCCCCAATATTTATAAAGATTTTTTCACCAAAAATCAAATTGATAAGCATCATATTTATTACAGGATATTTTGGGAACCATGGGATTACAATGATCTTCAGTTTGTTTTTTATACCGAAAACTTTGTAAGATATATTATCAAAAGATTTGATGAAACATTCGGAAGTAATGCAGACTGGAAAGTTCTTCAGGATATATTGGAAGAAGGAGAATGTGAATATAAGTCAAAAGAAAATAAGTTTGAAGCCAAGCATATTGATTTGTCATTTCTTGATCAGTGTTATGAAGAACGGGGAAGAAACCATGAAGACCTGATGATTGCCCTGAGCATATATACAGATTGCGGTGGAGGTGAATATCTTATTCTGAGCAGTGAGAAAAAAGGGTATTCCGGGGGATGTTATCATGGTATGACAGCAGATATTCAACACAATAATATCATTATAAAATATCGCGTTTTGGAACATTACAAGCTTGTCAGTGACAGTATATTAGAAATGAAATCCACGAATACAACGAAGAAAACAGAGCATATTCCACATGAGTTTGAAGAAAGATGTCAGTTCTTAAAAGAAGAAATGGGGCTTGAAGTCCCTCTATCTGTGATTGAATGTTTCAAAAGATATGATCTGCCTAAAAACAATTATTTCTACAGTATTTTCTGGCATGTGGATAATGATAGTTTTATCATTTTCTATACGGAAGCCTTTATTGAGTTAGTAGTTACCCGATACAAAGAAATTCATGGGGAGAATAGTGATTTGGCTGAATTATCGGAGCAGCTTGATGATGCTGTATATGAATATCGTATCAAAGAAAATTGTTTTGACAAAACGAATCCTGATTTTGAGTTCATCAACACATGTTATGAGGAGTTCAGAAAGTCCGGAGAAGAACTGATCATCACCATGGATCTAGGGGACCATGATAATCTTGTGCTCAACAAAGAAGAAAAAGGGAACGTAGGTCATAATTTATCATCGTTAAATTCAACTTATAAAATAACTGCAGGAATAGAATACAAATTTCTTACACAATTTAGGCCTCTGCCGGAACTTATCAGAGAATCCATACAAAGACAACAGCAATAGTTGTATTAAAAATAAGAACTCATGAACCAAGAAAATACATTCATCAGACATTGTAACCTCATAGAATTACAGTATGGTATTGTAATTCCTCAAACCATCCAAAGCTATTTTGCCAAATTTTCTGATGAGTCAACAAATATTTACTATCAGGCACTTAAAAATGCTAATGATTTTAAAATATTCTACACAAAAGAATTCGTGGAATTTACTATCGTCCAATATACTGCTATCCATAATGATTTTGAAATTCTTCAAAGTATCCTGAATGAAGGAAATTATGAATACTCTTTGCTTGAAAAGCAATTTATTTCAGACAGTATTGATATTTCCTTTTTGAATCAGTGTTGTAATAAATTTGAAACCATTCCTTTTTATATTGGAATTTATACTTTTGAAAGCTGCGGTGGTGAAGAATTTTTAATAATTAATGGTGATAAAAAAGGATATATTGTTGCCCGTTCTCATGATGACACTGAAAAAATTAAAGTTGGTAATACCCTCATTAAATACCAAAAAATAGATTTTATCAAAAAACTATTGCTTGAATAATTAAAATGACCATCCAAGACCTCAAAAATAAAAACCTCCTCCTCTTCGAAGCTATCTCCGGAAGCCGCGCTTTCGGGCTGGCCACTGAAACTTCGGATACGGATATCCGTGGAGTATATTATTTACCAAAGAAAGATTTCTTTGGGCTGAACTACATTCCACAGATTTCCAATGAGACGAATGATATTACTTATTATGAAATCGGGAGGTTTGTGGAACTGTTGCAAAAGAATAATCCTAATATTCTGGAGGTTTTGGCAAGTCCTGAGGATTGTATTCTGTACACACATCCGTTGATGGATCTGCTGAAATCAGAAGATTTTCTCTCCAAACTATGCAAAGATACCTTTGCCGGATATGCTGTTTCCCAGATTAAAAAGGCTAAAGGTCTTCATAAAAAGATCTTAAATCCTATCGATAAAGAGAGAAAATCTATTCTTGACTTCTGCTTCATCCTGGACGGTCAAGGTTCTGTTTCTCTGAAAAAATGGCTTTCGGAGCATGGGAAAGTTCAGGAAAAATGCGGATTGACGGCTATTGATCATACCAAAGGAATGTTTGCATTATTCTATGATGATTCGCAGACACTAGGTTATAAGGGAATTATCCAACATGAAGAAGCCAACCAGGTTTCTGTATCTTCTGTTCCAAAAGATAAAAGACCGGAAGCTTATCTGTTCTCTAATCTGGATGCCTACTCCACCTACTGCAAAGATTACAGGGAATATTGGAAATGGGTAGAAGAACGCAATGAAGACCGATACAACGTCAACCAAACGCATGGACAAAACTATGACAGCAAAAATATGATGCATACCATCCGTTTGCTGCAGTCATGCGAACAGATTTTTAGGAATCATTCGCTCCAAATCCGTGTAAACAACAGAGATGAATTACTGGATATTAAAGCCGGAAACTGGTCTTATGAGGCTATCGTAGAAAAAGCAGAAAACCTTATTGAATCTATTGAGCATCATCATTCCCTTTCCCTTCTTCCTGAATCACCTGATCTGGAAAAAACAACCAAGATCCTGGTTCAGATAAGAGAACAATTATATGGGAAATCATAAGCAATGAGCAATAAATAATGAGTAATGAATAGTGGGAAGCTACAACAGCGGTCGCCCACTCTCATACTCTCATACTCTCATACTCTCATACTCTCATACTCTCCCACACTCAGACCCTCAAACTTACTTCTTCTTCGAAGCCTTTGCTATTTTGTTATAATCTAGACAGATCTGCATCCAATATTCAAAATCTTCAGGTTTCTGAAAGCCGATGGGTTCAACATAACAGTATTCTTTTAGCTGTTTTCCTCTCATAATCATAGGAAGAAAGCCTGTTTTCTCCGCAACTTCGTCTTCCCTTTCGGGATTGTAGCGGCACATCAGATTGTCGTGACTGATGTTGATACACATTTTATCATTCACCAGAAATGCCAGCCCACCGAACATTTTCTTTTCCTCAATCTTACTATCGTTTACATTGGCCAACCATTCGCGAACCCTGTCTGCCAGTTCAATATTATAAGCCATGATGATTCTATTTTATAGTAAAGATAAGGATTACTACCATTCCTTTGACGGGCTCATTACAGTTAAAAATAAAATTTTATTTAAATTAATTATTGTTTTACGATAATTAATTATACATTTGCAATACTAATTAATGATCGTGATATGAATCAGACCAAAATTATTTCCAGAATTTTATTTTATATCTGCTCCATTTTGTCTGCGGGATATTTAATAACAGCATTGTATGCTCTGCTATGTCTTACCACAGGGTTCTCGGTAACGCCTTATGGTAATGGTCAATATTTACATATTCATTATCCGTTTACCCAACAACCCTTTCTGAATATAGAAGATAATTATCCTTATATCATTTTTTCGTTTATGTTGGTCCTAATTCCTTATGGGATCTTTTTCTGGCTATCAGCAAAGGTTTTCAAGGTATTTTTCCAGCCTAAACTTTTTACAAAAGAACATATAAAACAACTTAAGAGATTTTACCTTTTTAATATTTTCATCCCGCTTCCTCTGGTTATCGTCGCGAGTTTCTTTGTGGAAGTAGAAAGTATCATCTGGGGACTGGTGTTTATTCACTTTATGCTTGGAATTTTCTGTCTGTTTCTTGCGAATATCTTTAAGCAAGGGCTACATTTGCAAAACGAACAAGACCTAATTATATAACATGCCAATTATAGTCAACTTAGATGTGATGCTAGCCAAACGAAAAATGCAGAGTAAAGAATTGGCAGAAAAACTGGGAATTACTCCTGTTAACCTCTCTATCCTCAAAACCGGAAAAGCTAAGGGCGTACGTTTCGATACTCTGGAAGCCATCTGCAAAATCCTGGAATGCCAGCCCGGAGATATTCTGGAGTATAAAGAATAAGAATTCAAGGTTCAAGGTTTAAAGTTCATCGTTTAAGGTTATCATCCTTTCAATCGTTTGGTGTTTGAAAGCTGAAAGTCTTTCCCATTGTTCTTTATTTTGGAACCTCTAAGTCTCTTATCTCTTCGTCTATTATCCATCCATCTCATTAAACAGCAGTAGTCCTCAACCGGATTACCTACTCTCCTATTCCCCCAACTCAATATTATGAATACCTTATCCATTAACAACCTTACTCTTACGTATAAAAATAGTTTTCAAGCCATTGACAACATTTCTCTGGAAATCAACAACGGAATGTTTGGACTTTTAGGTCCGAATGGAGCCGGCAAATCATCCCTGATGAAAACCATTGTAGGATTGCAGAAACCCAGCTCAGGAAACATTTTTTTTAATGACGTTGATATCGTTAAAAATCCTGAATTCATCAAACAAAACTTAGGATTTCTCCCTCAGGATTTTGGAGTTTATCCCAAAATTTCTGCGTATGATCTTTTAGAACATATTGCTGTGCTGAAAGGAATTACAGACAGTAAACATCGTAAAAAACAGATTCTCGATCTGCTTGAAAAAGTGAATCTTTTAGATGTTCAAAAGAAGGAAGTTCATACTTTCTCCGGTGGAATGAAGCAACGTTTTGGTGTAGCTCAGGCATTATTAGGAAATCCAAAGATTATTATTGTAGATGAACCTACAGCGGGCTTAGATCCTGAAGAGCGAAACCGTTTCAATATTCTCCTGAATGATATTAGCCAGGATATCATTGTTATTCTTTCCACTCATTTGGTGGAAGATGTAAGGAATTTATGCTCAGAAATTGCGGTGATGAATCATGGGAAAATCCTTAGAAAAGGTGACCCCAAGCTATTAATGGCAGAATTGGAACACAAAATATGGTCCCGTTCTATTGATAACAATGATCTGGAAAACTATTACTCCCATTACGAAGTCATCAGCAGACAATTGATAGAGAGAAATCATCATATCACCATATTTTCCGAAGAAACTCCTGAAGATTTCAATGCAGTAAATCCTTTACTGGAGCACTTTTACTTTTATACTTTAACGCAAAAACCTTAGCCATGAATGCCATCTTTTCTTTTGAAGTCAGACGCAATACCAAGCACTGGCTAACTTATCTTATTATCCTAATTCTTGTATTCCTCGGTATTTTCTGTGGGAATCAGTTCAACCTTTCTGTGGGAGAAGGAATCTATTTAAACGCTCCTTACACTATTGGATTTATGACCGGAATGCTGAGTCTTTCCGCCATTTTTTTTGCCACAATTTATGCTTTACAGCTTTTATTTAAAGAGCAGGATTCCCGGTTTGATGTAGTTCTGTTTTCATTTCCACTTTCAAAACAAACTTACCTGAATGGAAAATTATCGGCCTACTTTCTGCAGACATTTTTAAGCTTTTCAATTCTGATGCTTGGTTTTATCATTGGCCAAAGCTCACGTACCGGAAGTGAAATGCAGGAAGGATTTAATCTATTTCACTACCTCTACCCTTTGTTGATATTCGGATTGGTGAATACACTTTTGGTGTGCAGTTTTCTTTTTTTAATAGCTTTTATATTCAGGAAAAAACTATTGGTCGTCATTGGCGGGCTGTTATTATATGTTTTTTACATGGTTATTTTATTATTTTCCAATTCACCATTCATGGCAGGAGCTATGCCACAATCATTGGAAGCCCAGCAAATTTCAGCCCTACTTGATCCTTTTGGATTATCTTCTTATTTTCTGGATGCAAAATTACTTACTGCTGAACAAAAAAACATACAGATTGTACCCATCACAGGCTATTTACTCTTCAACAGGATTTTCTGTCTTTTGATATCTATAAGCTTACTATGGTTGAGTTTAAAACAATTTTCATTCTCTAATATTTCAAAACAAAAAGTAAAAAAAACAGCCTTAAAAACAGATTCTCCGCCAAAGATCTTCAAATCCGAATATACTTCAGTACAGACCGGATATGGAAGAATTCCTTCTATACACTCCCTATTATCCTTTGCAAAAATAGATCTGATCTATCTCTTCAAAAGCGTAACTGTTCCTGCAATTTCAATTCTCTTAGTATTTGCTGTGGGTATGGAAATGTATGCTGAAATTGAAAAAGGAATCCGCCTGCCACAGAAATATGCCAGCTCAGGACTTATGGCAACTACCATCTCTGAAAACTTTCATTTACTCGGGTTACTGATCGCTGCCTATTTTCTTAATGATCTGTATTGGAGATCGAAATCATCCGGATTTTTACTCATTGAAAACAGTACTTTTCTCTCAAAGAATAAACTGGCTGGGCATTTTATTTCCATCAGTATTTTGCTGTTCTTCTTTACAGCAATTTTAATTGGGGAAGGAATTATTTTTCAGATTGCTTATCAGTACTTTCATATCGATTGGAGTGCCTATCTCGCTGTTTTTCTTTTCAATACTTTTCCAGTGATCTTATTTTCAGGATTTGCTTTGTTAATCAACAGCAGCATTCCGAACAAATTTATTGCGCTGGGAATTACCATTCTTGCTGTTTTCCTACTTGCAGGCCCTGTTTCCGATAAGCTTCTTTCCTATCCTGTTTTAAGAATATTTTCAGACTTTAAAGGGAGTTACAGTGATTTCAACGGCTATGGAATTTATGAAAAAGCATTTGGACAAAGACTTTTATTTGGAGCTGGAATAATAGCTTTATTATGGCTGATTAATGGCTATATTAAGTTTAAAAAAGTTTCTGTTCTTCAATCTGTATTCACTGTTATCCTACTTATTTCAGGTGTTTTAGCTGGAAGCTATTTCATGAAAGGGCATATTCCTAAAGATGCTGAAAAAGAGATGTTCAATTCTGTTCAATATGAAAAGGATTTTCGTAAGTATGAAAACCTTCCACAGCCTGATATAACAGATATTAAAACTGAAATTAAGCTGTATCCTTCACAAAACGCCTATGAAATCACCGGTCATTATACCCTCAAAAACCAAACAAGTCAGCCCATTGATAAAGTTCTTGTCAATTTTAATGCTGATCTGAAGCTGGAAAAAGCGATTTTAAAGTCTACTTCTGAAACAATTACTATCACTGGAAATACATCCGAAATTTCATTAAAAAAAGCTTTAAAACCTAATGACACAGCTATTCTTGACTTCAAAATATCCTATCAATGGTTTGCCGTAAACGGACATCAGTCTTTTAATGCCATTATTGAGAACGGTTCTTTTATGAGAATCAGCAGATATTATCCAATTATTGGCTACCAGAAAGATTATGAAATTCAGGATCAGGATGTACGCAATCAATATCAATTGGGTAAATTAAGAACAATGAAGAAACCGGAAGCTCCGGAAGTACTCAAAAAAGATTTTATCAATCTTGATATGACCGTTTCCACCGAAGAACATCAAACCGCTGTAGGAACCGGTGATCTGATAAAGAAATGGACACAATCAGACCGGAATTATTTTCAGTATCAAGCCAAAAATATTCCTTTCCGTTTTGCTGTTTCTTCTGCGGAATATGAGCTAAAAAGCCTCAATTATAAAGGCATTGCTATCCATATTTTTTATCATAAAAATCATTTTGAAAATGTAGATCATCTTTTGAAAAACGTTCAGCTTACTTTGGATTATTGTCAGCAGAATTTTGGGAAATATCCATTCAAAACCATCAATTTTGCAGAAATATCGTCTTTTACCAGAGGTTTTGCAGCAACGGCCTATCCTTCTGCTATTTTTATGCCTGAAGACATGGTTTTTCACGCCAATATTCATGCGGATCAGAAGCAGGATGTAATTAATGAACTGGCAGGGCATGAACTCTCCCATCTTTGGTGGGGAAACAGTCAGATTAACCCCGATGACCGGGAAGGTTCCGTAATGCTCACAGAAACCCTTGCCATGTACACCGAAATGATGCTCTATAAAAAAATGCACGGAAAAGCAAAAATGATGGAAAGACTAAAGGTTCACCAACAAATCTACGATAACGAAAAAGGCTTATCCGAAGACCTTCCTATTTACAGGGCAACCGGAGATGTTTCTCATATCTCCTATTCCAAAGGAGCTGTTGCTATGGTGAAATTGAGTGAATTAGTTGGCGAAAACAAAGTAAATGCTGCCCTGAAGAGTTTCTTAGACAATAACCCATATCCTAAGAAACCAAGTTCTATAGATCTGCTTCAGGAATTCTATAAAGTATCTCCCAATGATGCTGTCCGAAAACAGATTGACGGATTATTTAAAAATCCTTGATTGTTTATCATTGAGTGTAAAATACTTCTTCAACTAAAAAGATGATTTTATTTGTTTGCATTTTTTGAATTTATTAAAGTTTTTTAATAAACTTTATCACTTATATGCCTCCTTTTTCAAAATATGTGTTTTCTTTTTTCCTTCTGTAAAACGTTTATCAATGTATGGACATTTCCAAAAATATTTACTACCATCAAAAGTAATTATTCCAAAATCTTTGGTTTCTTCCAAAAATACTTGATTTTCAGTATTATCAAGTGCTATCGAAAAATTCAAATGTATAGCTGCTTCTTTCTTTTCCTTTATTTCTAATTTATAAAATTCATATAGTTGGAATCCTGTCGCCTTATAGGTAACAGAATCTTTTGAGATTTCTAATGTAATTTCATGAATATCTCTCCAGTCTTCACTATCTTCATTTAGGCTTAATGAATATTTACCATACCAATTTTTAGAAATGGAATTAACTTGTAAATTCAAATTATCCTCTTTTGAAGTTTTGTTATATACCATAGAGTTTAACTCATCAATACTTATCACAATTTCTTCTCCTTCTTTGATTTTTTTTTCTCCTATATATTCCCATCTTTTTTTAACATCATCAAATAGATAATATTTTTTGATAAATGGAAAAATGTAATCATTTTTTTTTATGTATTGGGGAGCAGTATATTCGGCTAGCTTGTAATAATCATTAATATGAGGTTCCAATTTCTTTTTTATCAACAAATTTATTTGTCGCAATTGTTCATTTGTAGCCCCTTCCTCAATCATAATATTATTTTTACTATCATAATTTTTCCATTCTTCCTGAAGTTCTTTATTCTTTGCAAGAAAAATAACAGAAAATTCTCCCATTTTGGAGTTTCTATAAAAATATGTTGGATAAGTATTATTAGGATCTAATTCGTAAGAACTAAAAAAATTTTTATCCAAAAAATTTGGAAGTCCATCATTAATACCTAAAGGCTTTGATTGTTCATCATTTTTATTTTGCCCATTACATGCTGCTAAGCAAAAAGTGATTAAAATTGATAGTATGATTTTAATATTTTTCATAAAGTGTTTCCTTTGTTATCAAATTTAGATTTCATATAATTCTCAGGGTTTATTCTATTTTTAAGCTTACATTTATTCCCTCCGCTATAAATTTCATAATCAGTTCCAGCCTCTACATGGACGTGTCTATGTTGTACTTCTATGTGCATAGCATTACCTGTACTTCCTGACAGACCAATAATTTCATTATGCTTTACCTTTTGACCAACTTTAACATTTATCTTTGATAAATGGGCGTAAAAAGCATATACTGTTTTACCATCTTTATCTTTTGATTTAATTGTAACAGTGTTACCATAGCTAGTAGAAGATTCATAACCTTTTACTCTATCATTTTGTGGCAATTCTGAGCGGGTGTGAATTACCTCTCCACACATCATAGAATGAACTTCTGTTCCAACAATCGCAAGAATGTCTGTTCCTGTATGAAAATATTTTGAACCATCTGAACGTGTTCTTTGTGCTTTATGATAACGGTTATGATTTTTATTACCACTTTGATCATTAACTTTAGGATTAATAACTACGTCTGCATATTCAAAACATTGTGAACAATCTTTTGCACATTTCCCATTAAAGGATCTTTCTTCTTTATTTACACCACAACTGAATTGATTTTCTTTTACACCTAATCCTCTATTATAAACCTCTTGAGCTGCTGCTGCAACTTCCCAAACATAGGTATTTCCATCTGGATCTGTCGCTTTTTTATATTTTATTTGTTTTCCCTTTTTGTTTGTTTTATATGCCCATTCCCATTCACCTTTTTCTTTAAAGAATAATGGATTATTTCTATATGCTGCTCCATGCAAAACTACATAATCTTTTTCGGAACCATGTCCACACGCACTTGGATATAAAACAGCCAAATATAGGTCTGTTAGTGTTTTGTACTTCGCTTTATTAGATACTAAATGTTTCTGTACATAGTCCATTTGCTCTATAAAAGACATTTTGATCAATTGATCTTGTGTAGTTTTTATCGTTTTAGCAGCTTCTTTTCCAAATTGAATTAATCCAACATATCCAACACCATTATCAATAGAGGGCCTAAAAGTTTCAATTGTTTCCAATGCCATTACTGTCATTAACCAATTAGGATCGACATTCAGATTTTTGGCAACCTCAATAACCTTTTTTCTTTCATTACAATCAATTTTTTTACCCCAGACTAGATCATATTGCTGACAAACACAACTAGTAGCAACTTTCCCTTGCTTCGGTTCTTTCACCATCGTTGCACTATCCCCACTCTCCACCTTTGTAGGCTCAGCATCTGCACTCACAGATATAACGACAGAGTTTACGGAAGTATCATTATGGATCACTTCTATAAAATAATCCTGTTTTGCGCTATCACTACCGCCATCATTGCCTTCGATAAACATTTTTTTTGTTAAAACAATCCAGATGAAATTTTTGTCGTAAAGCAATTCATAATCTTTCTCAAAAATCGGATCATTAGTCCATTTGATATTGTCTTCCTCCCATATTTTCACCTTCACTTTTTTATTCTTCATATCCTTTGCGGTAATCTTCATGAATACGGTTGTCCCTACTTTCGAGGAATGAAGTCTATTTCCAGCTTTATCCACAAATTCAGCACTCAAGATCTTTCCTTGGGGGTCATCAGCCTTTTTTCCGCCTGTGGTTACGGGGAATTTTGGAGAATCTGACTTGGGTCTGTGTTTCTCCGGAGCCGGCGTCGTTTTAGACTTTGCTGGTGAAGAGGTATGCCCTTTAGGAACCTCTCTTTTTCTTGGAGGTTCTGTATTATGAGTAGGGTTAACGACATTAATATTAGGACTTGCTTTTTGTATATGTTTGCTAACTACATCAGCCGTTACATAATATTCATGGGTTGCTCCCTCGCTTTTATCGCCTGATGCAGTGCGTGCATTGGCTATCATTACTGCCATTGTGTAAAAAGGCAGTCTGAAAACAGCTTCTGCCATTCCTTTCTCATTTACTCTGCTAAGAACAGGTACAGGGTTTATTTTATTCAAAGCATTTACTGTAGGATTGTGTCCTTCTCCCTGAGCATCATCTTCCCAAAGGGTAAATGCAATATTCATCTCGAACATTTCTACACAATATGCCCTTGCAATAATGGTGTCTTTATAGCTTAACTTTTTACCTTTTGGAATAGGTTTATAATTGGCATCCAAAAGTTCTACTCTGGTTATTTTGGGTTCTTTAGCCCGCTGCGGATGGATAATAAGTTCTCCTTCATCATCTCCCTGATGTACCGTAATTTTTATCCCTTTATGGAGTAAGCTTTTCTGCCCGAAAATATAAGGAACCATTTGACCTTCTTTATCGCTTCCTCCTTTTCTCCAGCCTGTTTTAGTTTGCACCATAACTTCCCAATGCGTTTTGGAGACCTGCAAAGGATTTTTAATAAGCTTTAAGGGATTTAGCCAGTCATTGACCGAGGAAACAGAATACATTTCCTGTTTTCCTATCACAGGCTTGTCGTTTCCGATGATTGTTAATTTTCCCATATTTGTGTTTGTGTATTTATTCGCAGATATTTAAATCTTCTTCCTGTTCATCCTGAAATTCCTTGTAGTAAAGCAGTGGATTGATATTCTGTTGTTCTTTGGGATCTGCATTCCTGATATTCTGCCGGGTCATCTCCGCAGTTTGCCCATGATCTTTAATCGTAATTTTCCCACCTGTTGCACACATAAGCTCAGATAGCTCTGTGATACAACTTTTGTTCATAACCTTTACTTTCTCATAAGGCTTCCGCCATTTTCCTGCAGGAGCAAAAGCACAAGGTAAATAACCACCGGAACTTGGTTTCAGCTTGCACTGCCCAAAGCTGGGACCAGATGGGGTAAACTGTAAATCATCTTCTGTAACAGCTAAATAATCAGCTTGTCCTTCTTTGTTATTCCAATAATGCTTTTGGTGTGAGGTGACTTTGAACTGAGGAAACTGATTCCCTTGATTACACTGGGCTTTTCCTTTTTGGATCACGAAATATTTACCATCGTGAGGGGAAGTATTTTCTGACATCTTATTGTGATTTTGGTGTTTTTTTAAATGTAATAATGATCCGTAATTCTTTCTAATAAAAAATCCTCTCTTCCCATTCCTTCATTTCCGAAACATTGAAATTTTGCTTCAATTTTATTCAATGACCAATTTTCCCTGTTAAAAATATATTCAGCAAAATGTTCACAGTCTATAGCCTTCTCAGTTATTTCAGCTTGGTCATTAAATCCTGTATCTGCCATGTATAAATCTTCTTGGCTTCGATGGTCAGAAGAAATCCCATTTTGCTGGATTTTCACGCTTTCATCATCTACACTATCTTTAGGCAATAGTGTATTTTGAAATTTAAACCTTATCGGCAGAGCATCAAAAATCCAAGGATAGAAATCATAATAAACGTCTGAACTCGTCCAGCTTCCTAATTGGGTTCTATAAAAGATCCCAAACATAAAAGAGCTCAACAATGAGTTTTTAAACTTTTGAAAAATGAGTTCAGGATTACCTGCGATATCTTTCATTTTTTCAATATAATCAGAAGAATATGGATCCGGGATAAAATTCTTGATGGAATCTAATTCAGAAAGAAGGTCTTCTGTTTTCTTTGTCAGTACTATATCAACAATTTTTCCGTCAACATCTATAATATATTGGATTGGATAGAAGACTTCTATACTCATTTTAGCAAGAATACCAGCTTTGGAATCCGGAACATCCTCATTTTTTCTGAAATCAAATACTGAAAAGAGAAAATGATAATGGCTATTTTTAATTCCTTCAAAATCTAATCTTACTTTGTTTTCATATTTTGCAATAATTATATCATCGGAATAGGCAGTCTGGGTAATTTGATAAGTCCCCTCCAAAAGTTTAAAATCAAAGGGAAATCTTCCTCTAGCAGGAAAATCATAAAGACTTTTGTTCTCTTCTCTTATTTTCTTATTGATCTCTCGGGTTTCCTTTGATGATGGAATATACAATTTCATTCCGGGAACAATTTCATCCTCGAAACGTTCGGACAAAGAGCAATTTTGATGATGGTAATCCCTTAAATACTCAGGGTTTTCAACCTGTACCTCATGACAAAGGTCAACAAGGGATTGTCCTTCTTTTACATAATAAATTATCATTTGGATCTGTGTTTTTATCATACAATAATAAGTAAAATCAGTCAAAAAAATATAGGTATTTTCCCCATACTTTGAATTATTATTTCTTTGTTAGACTGAAATTGACTTTGATATATGAATAGTATTTTTCAAACTGAACCTCTTCATTAAAAAACATCTATCCATCAACAAAAGAATATAGATCTTTCAATAATTTTTAATTCTTTAATAAAAATATTTTCACAGCGTTGTAACAAAATAAAAATTACTTCAACAAATTAATTGATATATCAATAATTGATAAATCATTTTAATCTGAAAGTATGGAAAAATTAAATTCAATTATATTCTACAACATAGATAAAGCCATCAGAGCCTATAGAAACTATGCACAACGCCAACTGAAAGCCCGTGGTTTTACCATCACTATCGATCAGTGGTTGATCATCAAAGCAATTCTGGAAAACCCGGGAATTACCCAAAATGAAATTGGTGACCTTGTTTTTAAGGACAATGCTTCTGTGACGAGAATTATTGATTTAATGGTAAAATCCGAATATATCAAAAGGCAAATTCATCCTGATGACCGTAGAAAAACAGATCTGGAAGTAACAGATTCCGGAAAAAAGGTCATCAAAGAGGTTCAAAATATTGTTGAGAACAACCGTGAGGTTGCTTTGAAAGGAGTCTCCAAGGATGAGCTTGAAATGATGTATTCTGCTTTACTCAAAATTTCAGAAAACTGTCTCACCCCTAAAAAATAAAACACTATGACCAGAATATTTTCACTCTTATTTCTTTGGTTGCTGCTGCTGTTCACCAGCGTACTATCAGCCCAGACAACGCAGAATTTTTCCCTGTCAGGAAGTATCAAGTCTGACAAAGCAGAACAAATGGAAATTAACCTTTTGGGTACTGATAATACATTGATTAAAACAGAAATTGCAGACGCTAATGGAAAATTCGGATTCAATGATCTTAAAGGTGGAACCTATCACCTAAAAATCAACAAAAACGGATCTGAGGTTTACCATTCAGACAATATTTCATTAACAGATAACACTACTCTTCCTTCTATTGATCTTGCTGTAAAATCTATTGAAGGAGTAACGATCACCAAAGCCAAACCTATGATTGAAAGACAGGATGGTAAAATGATTATGAATGTAGAAAACAGTATTGCCAGCACCGGAAATTCTGCCTTTGAAGTCTTGGAAAAAGCTCCTGGAATCAGTATTGACAACAATGACAACATCAGTCTCCGGGGAAAAGGAAATCTCCTGATCCAGATTGACGGCAAAAACACCCCGATGACCGGAAGTGATCTTGCCAATTATCTTAAAGGGATCCCGTCCTCCACCATTGATAAAATAGAATTCATCACCAATCCTTCATCAAAATATGATGCAGCCGGATCTTCGATCATTAATATCAAGCTTAAAAAAGAGCAGAGAAAAGGCACAAACGGCAGTATTTCAACCTCTTTGGGTACGGGAAAATATATAAAAAACAACAACAGCTTCAGCATCAACCACCGAAATAAAAAAATCAATATTTTCGGGAATTACAGCTTTGCATACAGAGAAGCTTACAACGGACTGGTTCTGGACAGAAATTTTTATGAAAACAATAATTTCAAGAAAGCCTACATACAGGATAATTATCTGAAATTCAGATTCAACAGTCATATAGCCAAAGCAGGAATGGATTATGATCTGAATGATAAAAATGTACTGGGATTTTCCGTAGGTTTGGTTTCTAACAAGTTCAATGTCAATGGAGATAATTCCAACGTGACATTGGGTAGTAATCGCCTTCCGGAAAGCACATTCACAACGGCAAACGTTTCCAATGACCGCTGGACCAACTTTTCATTCAACCTTAACCATAAATATACGATCGATTCTTTAGGTTCTGAAATCTCTACTGATTTTGACTACATTAACTACGCCAATTCTTCTTTGCAAAGTTTTGATACCAAAACGCATGAAATAGATAGTGGAGAGGATAATCTGGATATCATTAAAGGGGATATGAATGGAAAACTTAATATCTACTCCTTAAAATCTGATCTAAACAAGAATTTTAAAGATGAATGGAAACTGGAAACAGGAATTAAAACCAGCTTTGTAAAAACAGATAATGATCTGAAATTCTTCAATGCCAGCTCCGGCTCTCTTATCCCTGATCTTTCTAAAACCAACCATTTTATTTATGAAGAAAATATTAATGCTGTGTATGGGAATGTTTCTAAAAAATGGGAAAAATTTAAAGCTACAGCAGGTTTAAGAATGGAAAATACCAATGTAAAAGGAACTCAGCTTACCACCAATCAGGTGAACAAAAGAAATTATACGCAATTATTTCCAAGTGCTGTTTTTTCTTATGATCTGACGGATAAAAGCAACCTTGAAGTCAATTTCAGCAGAAGAATCACAAGACCAAGCTACAACCAGCTGAATCCTTTTAAGTTTTATCTTGATCCAACCACGCTGAAAGCAGGAAACCCTGACCTGAACGCACAAACCACTATGAATTATGAGCTGACATATAGCCTGAGCAATAAATATTTTGCGACTTTAAGCTACAGCAAAACCTCAAACAATATCACGGATATTCTTAAACCTGTGGCAGAAAATGGGCAGATAGTTACCGTACAAACTATTGAAAACCTCAATTCTGTATCTTATTTCGGGTTATATCTCATTGCTCCTGTGAAAGTAACCCAATGGTGGGATATGAACAACAGCGCTAATTTCTACTATGGTTCCTACACCGGAAATATTTCAGGAACACAGATTAATAATAAAGGGAATTTCACCTTCAATATCAACAGTATCAATTCATTCAAACTTGGAAATGGTTTCACTGCTGAACTGACTGGAAATTATAAGGCAAGAGAAATATATGCTTATCTGGATGTGAGCCCGAACTGGTATCTGAATATCGGTGCCCAGAAGAAATTTAAAAATAATAGTACTCTGAAATTTTCTTTCACAGATATGTTCTTTACAAGCAACATAAAAGGACAAACCGTTTATAATGATTATCTCGAAAACTTTGCCGTAAAAAGAGATACGCGCGTGGTGACGCTTTCTTATACTTACAATTTTGGTTCTTCTAAAAACGGACAGCCGAGAAAAACCGGAGGCGCTGAAGATCTAAAACAGAGAATAGGAAGCTAGATTCTGAAGAGTTGTTGTATTATTTGTTGAAAAACAAGTATAACAATACCTGTATAAAACAAAAATCCCTCAAAAAATTGAGGGATTTCTTTATATCTAAGAATTATTCTTAAGCTTCAGTAGAAGGGGTTTGATCTTCAGCCGGTTTTTCAGCTTGTGGTTTTTGTCCTTCCGGTCTTCTCTGTCCATCAGGTCTTCTTTGTCCGTCTGGTCTTCTTTGTCCATCTGGTCTACCTTGCCCCTCTGGTCTTTCAGATCTTTCAGGTCTTTCAGGTCTTGGTAAAAGAACTTTACGAGAAAGCTTCATTTTCTTACGATCATCGTACCCCATAAATTTAACTTCTACTTCATCACCTTCAGCATAAGGAACTTTGTCTAAACGAGCCCATTCAATTTCAGAAATGTGAAGAAGACCTTCTGTTCCTTTAGCAATCGCAACGAAAGCTCCGAAATCCATTACTTTCACTACTTTACCTTTGTAAACTTCACCTACAACCGGTACGAAAGTAATTTCATTGATCTTAGCAATAGCAGCATTGATCTTTTCTCTGTCTGTTCCTGCAATCTCAATACGTCCGATCTCACCAATTTCTTCAATAGCAATAACGGTATCTGTATCTTTCTGCATCTGTTGAATAATTTTTCCACCAGGCCCGATTACAGCACCAATGAAGTCTTTCGCGATCTCCATTACAACCATCTTCGGAGCATGAGGCTTCACATCTGCTCTTGGTTCAGAAATAGTTTCAGTAATTTTATTTAAAATGTGTAATCTTCCGTCTCTTGCCTGCATCAAAGCTTTTTCCATGATATCCATAGAAAGTCCCTGAATTTTGATATCCATCTGACAAGCAGTGATACCGTCTGCAGTACCTGTTACTTTGAAGTCCATATCTCCAAGGTGATCTTCATCTCCTAAGATATCAGAAAGTACAGTGAATTTACCTGATTTTGCATCTGTGATCAATCCCATTGCAATACCGGAAACAGGTTTTGTAATCTGTACCCCAGCATCCATTAACGCTAATGTTCCTGCACAAACTGTTGCCATTGAAGATGAACCGTTAGACTCAAGGATATCAGAAACAATTCTGATTGTATATGGATTTTCTACAGGAATAACTGCCTGTAATGCTCTTTGAGCAAGGTTACCATGTCCTACTTCTCTTCTTGAAGTTCCTCTTAAAGGTCTAGCTTCACCCGTTGAGAATGGAGGGAAGTTATAATGTAGGAAGAATTTTTCGTCGTGTTGCGTAATTACGCTGTCTACCATGTTAGCATCTTTTACAGAACCTAAAGTTACGGCTGTTAAAGACTGAGTTTCACCTCTTGTAAACACTGCAGAACCGTGAGCTCCCGGAAGGTAGTCAATTTCTGACCAGATCGGACGGATGGTCTGAGGATCACGACCGTCAAGACGGATATTGTCTTCAAGGATCATCTGACGCATAGCTTCTTTCTCTACATCATGATAATATACTTTTACGAAAGGTGTTACTCTTTCCAACTCTTCTTCATTATCAGCATATTGAGCTAAGAATTCTTCACGAACTGCTTTGAATTTCTCTCCTCTCTCCTCTTTTCCAGATGGAGTTCTTGCTACTTCATATACTTTATCGTAAGTCTCTTTCCATACTTTTTCACGAATTTCTTCGTCGTGATTTTCGTGAGAGTACTCTCTTTTAGGAAAAGCTTTACCTACTTTTTCTGCTAATCTCTCCTGAGCTTCGATTTGCTTTTTAATTTCAGCGTGACCAAAATTAATAGCTTCTAACATTTCCTGCTCAGAAATTTCTTTCATTTCTCCTTCTACCATTACGATGGAGTCTTTAGTAGCTCCAACCATAATATCTAATTCAGAATTTTTCAATTCTTCATAACTTGGATTGATAGAAAGTTGTCCGTCAAATCTTACAACTCTTACTTCAGACATAGGTCCGTTGAAAGGGATATCGGTAATTGCAATGGCTGCAGAAGCTGCTAAACCAGCTAAATCATCAGGAATTGTTTTTCCATCATAAGAAATTAAAGAAATCATTACCTGAACTTCAGCATGGAAATCTTCAGGGAAAAGTGGACGCAATACTCGGTCTACCAATCTCATTGTTAAAATTTCCTGATCAGAAGGTCTTGCTTCTCTACGGAAGAAGTTTCCAGGAATTCTTCCACCTGCATAGAATTTTTCTCTATAATCTACTGTTAAAGGTAAAAAATCTACACCAGGATTTGCTTCTTTATTGGCCACAACAGTTGCTAAAAGCATTGTTCCACCCATTTTTACTACCACAGATCCGTCAGCCTGCTTTGCTAATTTCCCTGTTTCAATAGTGATTTCTCTGCCATCAGCAAGAGTAATCATTTCTGTAAACGCTTGAGGTATACTCATAAATTTGTCTTCTTAATACTCCGTATTGAGTATGAATTAATATTTAAACTCTTTAAATTTCGTGTGCAAAGGTACTATATAATAATGATATATTAAATTTTTCAATTGCATAAATAGGCTGTCAAAATACAAAAATTTGGCTATCAGTTTTATGAAAGTCTCAAAAATTAACATCAGCAGTTCAAACATCCTCATCATTTCTGAAAATAAAACACAATTTTTTATGATATTGTATTGAAAAACTCTGGTGTTTTTGTATTATTGTCTCAAAAAATGGAAATAATATTTTAATCCCATAAAAAGTATAAATTCCATTGTAAAAACCCTTATAATAATTGCAGAACCATGGGCTGATCCCTATATTTGCCCTGCTTCAACAAATATATGCTGTAGGCAGAAAAGCTAAGGAATAAATAAATGTTTATGAATAAAGAAGTACAAACTCAGAGCAGGAATTACACGGTTCCATTAATTACCATCACCCTGCTGTTTTTTATGTGGGGATTCATCACCTGCATGAATGATATTTTGATCCCCTATCTGAAACAACTCTTCAAACTCACCTTTTTCGAATCCATGCTGGTACAGTTCTGTTTCTTCGGAGCTTACTTTATCGGATCTCTGATTTATTTTCTGATTTCGATTTCTAAAGGTGACCCCATCAACAAAGTGGGATATAAGAAAGGAATTTTGTTCGGAATCGGCCTGGCAGCATTAGGCTGTATCCTGTTTTACCCGGCAGCAACGTTCTCTTATTATCCATTATTTCTGGGAGCTCTATTCATTCTGGGATTAGGATTTACGGTTTTACAAATCACGGCCAATGCTTACGTTTCATTACTTGGTTCAGAAGAATCAGCATCCAGCCGATTGAATATGACCCAAGCTTTCAATGCTTTCGGAACAACGATTGCTCCGGTATTGGGTGGACATTTAATTTTTGAATTATTTTCTGAGCCGGACGGAACTTTCAGTGCAGTAGCCACCAGAATTCCTTATTTGATCTTCGCAGCAATTCTTCTATTAGTAGGATTATTAATTTCAAGGGTAAAGCTTCCATCATTTCAAACAGAGACTGAAGAAACCGTACTGGGTTGGGGTGCTTTGAAATTCAACCACTTAAAATTCGGAGTTTTTGCTATGTTTTGCTATGTTGGCGGTGAAGTCGCTGTAGGAAGTTTCATCATCAGTTTTCTTGAAGAAACCATGAAATTTAACGAAGCAATCAGTAAAAATTATCTTTCCTTATATTGGGGAGGAGCCATGATCGGGCGTTTCTTAGGAGCTATTTCACTAAATCAGTCTATTAGCCAGGCTAAAAAAGCAATATTGATGTTAGGTACCGCAACATTAGTTTTCCTGGTAATTTTCAGTATTGTAAACCTTAGTTTTGAACAAATTAGCTTCTTCTTAGTATTTATATTACTAAATTTCGCAGCTTTCTTTGTAGGCAAAGCGGCTCCGGCAAGGACCCTTTCTATTTTTGCAGCCATCAATGTTATTCTATTGATTTCAACTATGGTTAACCATGGAGAAATGGCAATGTACAGTGTATTAGGAATCGGAATTTTCAACTCCATCATGTTCTCTAATATCTATACTTTAGCCATTTCAGGATTAGGAAAATATACAAGTCAGGGTTCATCCTTAGTAGTAATGGCAATTTTGGGAGGCGCTATTGTTCCCATTTTCCAGGGTTATCTTGCTGATCAGTTTGGAGTACAGCATTCATTTATTATTCCTGTATTCTGCTACTTGGTGATTTTAATTTTCGGAGCTTACTGTACCAAATATCTTGGTCATGTAGAAACTACTGAGGCTAAATCAGGACATTAAATAATACATCTATAAATAAAATAACAGGCTGTTTCATCTTTGAGACAGCCTGTTATTTTTCACTACATAGTCTAGGTTCTTATTTAAACTACCTAGAGACATAGATGGTTTGTCAAATATTATCTCATTGGTGTATTTATGGCGTTATAAAGCAGTGTGCTATTTTATCGGAGATAAAATCTTTGTGCCTTAAAAACAGATTGATCTTCTAAAAACTTTAGCGTTTTCCACCATTTTTTTAGCTACAAATGCAAAAATTTCTTTATTGATCTTACTATGTAACTTTACTCATGAAATTCCGACCTATTTTGTATAAATCAAGTAAATCTTTTTCCTGATGAAAATCCAATTAAAACTTGAATACGCAGCTTTTTTAGCCTTAGGAGTTCTAGCTTTTTCACAAACAGGATATTCTTGGTGGTGGTTTGCGGGGTTATTTCTTGCTCCTGATATTTCCATGCTGGGATATACAGTTAATAATAAGGCAGGAGCATTTTGTTACAATCTTTTCCATCATTTTGGCGTAGCAATTCTTGTTTATCTTGCCGGAACCGCATTATCCCTACCCTATTTACAAATGATTGGAGCCATTTTATTTTCACACTCTGCATTTGATAGGATCTTAGGCTATGGATTGAAATATCCGGATAGTTTCCAGAATACGCATTTAGGAAAGATTGGGAAGAAAATGGAATAATTGATTAACCTCCTCATTAAAAATTCCTTGAATTTTTGCCACCCTTTTGGAGAAAGGGAATTTTTACAACTTTAACTATACATTTGTTACAGTTATTCTTTTCAATTCTTTACGAATAATGAAGGTTGAATTCCTACGGAATGCAAGTTACATCAATAAGCCAACAATCCAATTATGTCATTCTGTAAGAATCTAAACATAGTCTTAACGGAAATGATCTGATACCTTCTGGCATTGGAATTTTATGACATCCGATTTCAAAATAATATACAACAAAAAAAGCAACCTCTTTCGAAGTTGCTTTATTTTGAAAATCTTTATAGATTATTTTCTTAGTCCTAATGCAGCAATAATTGCTCTATATCTTGCGATATCTTTTTTCTTAAGGTAATCTAGTAAACTTTTTCTCTTACCTACCAATTTCACTAGAGATCTCTCTGTGTTGAAATCATGACGGTTAGCCTTTAAGTGCTGAGATAAGTGATTAATTCTGAAAGTGAAAAGAGCGATTTGTCCTTCTGCGCTTCCTGTGTCCTGTGCAGATTTTCCGTGTTGTGCGAAAATTTCCTGCTTTTTGTCTGTTGTTAAGTACATTCCAATATTGTTTAATGATTATTATGTAACGGGTGCAAAATTACGACTATTTTTTGATTCTGCAAACATTATTGATTTCATATATCAAATTTGATAGAAAAAAATGTTAAAAATTTCTTAATAAATTTTACACAATTCAACGAAAAGGCAGTAATTTTGCATTCGAATTACAAATGAGAAAATTTATATTCTTTACAGCAGTTACTACTTTTTTATTCATTGGCTTTACTTCAGTACAAGCACAAAGAAATGCTGATGATAAAATAAAAAAAGTTCTATACTTCAATCCCGAGGTAGAGCCTGATATTGATGAAATTAAGGAGCCTACCAACAATGCATTCTTTGATGCCGTTTCTGATAATTTCAGTGGAAGAAGAAATAAAATGCTCCGAGCAGAAGTACAGGTTCCTTTCGACAGCATAGACAAGCAGACCATCATGGATTATTGTTCTAATAACGATGCAGATTTTGCGATTGTTTCCAAAGTACGTTACTTCAAAGTAGGCTTCGGGAAATACGTTTTCTCCAATCAGGTGGTAGTAAGCATGAAGCTTTTTGGAGCTGATGGAAATCTGGTTACAGAAACAGATCATGATACTTATCGTAAAAATATGCGTCTTCTGGGTTCTACGGTAAATTCTGTAAAAATAGGTACGGAAGGAGCCATCAAGGGAATCATTAAAAAGTTGAGAAAACTGAAACCTACGGAATCGGAATTGTAAAGTTCAAAGTTTTAGGTTTAAAGCTCAGTCAGAAATATTACTATTGGTGGAATTATCGATAGTCAATTTTGTTTCGCAAGTGAATCATCAATCATTCAACAAAGTTCTATTTTCTCTTTTACTTTTATTTTCAAACCTCAATAAGAGCCATCATAAAATAAAAAACATCTGTTATTGATAGCTCTTTTCCTGTAGTATATATTTATCATTCTATATCACTGTTCTTCTTTTCATTACTTTAGTTTTCCATTAAATCCGAATCATTAGAAATTAAACAGAATCAGTGAAAAGAGATTCTGGGCAGAGGCAGAAATGTGTCCTGCAGAAATGCTTGTATCTATGCTCCTTGTCAAGAATTATAATCCTTTTAACCTCCAATGCATAATAACTGTTTATCATAAACAGGCTTTTCCTTTTTTCAAAAACATAGCAACAAATAACTGATATTTAATTAATTATTTTCACCAAACAATGAATAATTGAAAAAAAATTATTATTTTAGACCAACATTAAAACCAAAAATCTATGAAAAATTTAAAAAAACTCAACAGAGAAGCAGCAAAGCAAATCAATGGAGGAGCTATTGCGAGATGTAGCAATACAAGACCATGTACAATAGGATGGTGTTGTGATGGTGTTTGCAGTCCCTACATGTGTCCTATAATAGATTAGAAAATAAAAATACTTTTAGCATCTGTTTTTGCAGATGCTTTTTTATAACAGACACAAAATACACATAACAATCTGATTATAAGCTAAATATTTTCACCAAACAATGATTAATTTAAAAATTATCACTATTTTAGTCTAACATTAAAACTAAATTATATGAAAAATCTAAAGAAAATCAGCAGAGAAACTGCAAAGCAAATTAAGGGAGCAGGTCTTACAAGATGTACAGAACACTCACAATGTATTTTCGGAATGTGCTGCAAAGGAGTATGTATGGAATATATCTGTTTTGAAGAATAATTCCGAACTTTGAATGTAAATCAAATTCAAATCTTAAAAGATTAAACCGAAAGGAGCAGATAGAAATAAAAGGAAGCCTGCAAATGAAAAAATGCAGAAGTACTTATCCTAAATGTGATCCCGGTGAATGTTGTTCTGGAGGATTCTGTCTACTCTCTCCTATTATAGAATGCGAACCTATTCTTGATTAAAAGGATATTTTTTAAATTTAATTTTTAACATCCGCTTCGGTGGGTGTTTTTTAATGCCGCTTTTCAAGTCTTAGACTTTAATAAATCCTTAAATTTCCCAGTTTATTACTCAGTCTTAAAAATTTGAATTATTTTTGCATATCCTAAAAATTCACGTTTTGAACTCTAGAGACGAACTTATCTTCAATCCCGCCGACATTGCCGAAACTCTCAGCGAACTTCCAGCTGACGAGCGACTGCTTGCGTTTCTGAAGGTACCAAAAGAGTACAAAGCAGAAGTATTCTCTCATCTTGATCCTGATTTCCAAGAAGATACAATCAGAAGTATCGGAAGTGACGAGGTTTCCGAAATTTTGAATGCCATGACTCCTGATGACAGGACGGCCCTTTTTGAGGACTTTCCTGATGAACTGATTAAATATTCCATTAATCATCTTAATCCACAGGAAAGAAGGATTGCCTTGAAGCTATTGGGCTATAATTCTGATTCCATTGCCCGTCTGATGACGCCTTATTACATCCAGATCCGTAAGGAATGGACCGTAAAAAGATGTCTTCAACAGATAAAAAAGGTAGGAAGAAAGGTGGAAACCATGAACTACCTGTATGTAGTGGATGAAAGAAACCGCCTGATTGATGACCTTGCCATCGGAACTTTATTATTAGAAGAGGAAGATACTTTGGTTTCTGATATGACAGACAATCATTTTGTAGCCATCACTACAACAACTTCTAAAGAGGATGCAGTAACCTATTTCGAAAAATATGACCGTGGAGCGCTTCCAATTATTACAGAAGCCGGTGTTTTGGTAGGTATTGTGACAATTGATGACATTCTTGACCAGATTGAACAACAGAATACCGAAGATATTCAGAAGTTCGGGGGATTGGAAGCATTAGACCTTCCTTATATCCAGACATCATGGACGGAAATGATTAAAAAAAGAGCAACATGGCTGATTATTTTATTCGTTTCTGAAATGCTGACTGCTTCAGCAATGGGTTATTTTGATAAAGAAATTGAAAAAGCGGTTGTTCTGGCCTTATTTGTTCCATTGATTATTTCCAGTGGTGGTAACTCAGGATCTCAGGCTGCAACATTGATTATCCGTGCAATGGCCCTTCAGGAGATCAGTCTGAAAGACTGGTGGTACGTAATGAAAAAGGAAATCATCTCCGGTTTGTGCCTGGGTGCTATTCTAGGGGTGATTGGGTTTATCAGAATTATGCTTTGGCAAAAAATAGGCCTTTTCGATTATGGTCAATATTGGGTATATGTAGGATTGAGTGTGTCTGTTTCCCTGATTGCTATTGTGCTATGGGGAACTTTATCAGGTTCAATGATTCCATTTGTTTTAAAGAAGCTAAATCTTGACCCTGCCACATCTTCTGCTCCATTTGTAGCGACATTGGTGGATGTTACAGGATTAATCATCTATTTTACGGTAGCCGGTTTATTCCTAACAGGAAAACTGCTCTAGAATTTTAACTGATACATATTGAATAAACTCTCCATAACCCCTTAAGGATTATGAAGAGGTAATAATTATTGTCTAAGGTTGAGGACAGAATATACTCATAAACCTACATGGTACATTAGTTCCTGTAATTTCACAAAACATTGTACATTCCCCTTTTGGTGGAATTATTTCTCCACCCTTAATTTTTTTTAATTCTTTTCTTTCAATACTTTTTAAGTTTTTCATGTTTAAAATTGCTTTTGGTTATCCCTTACTCTATAAGCTTTTCAGGTACCGCTATTTTCATTGATCCAAAATAACAAATTAATTAATATAAATAACGAATCAGTGAAAATTTATTAATACACCAATTAAAAATAGTAATATTACAGATTAACCACAATTATCATCTCAAAATTATATATTTTCTTATCTTTAAGAGATGAAAGTGATCTCTCTAGTACCATCCATCACAGAGGCATTATTTGATTTAGGCCTTACGGAAAATGAAGTTATCGGGCGAACAAAATTCTGTATCCATCCCGAAGAAAAGATAAAAAATGTTCCTATCATTGGGGGAACAAAGAATATCAATATTGAAAAAATTAAAGCGCTCCAGCCTGATTTAATCCTTGCAAATAAAGAGGAAAATATCAAAGAACAGGTTGAGGCGTTAATGGATGACTTCAAGGTTATGGTAACCAATGTAGAAACTATTGAAGATAATTATTATCTGCTTAAAAATCTGGGAAAGTTGCTGGGAAAGGAAGAAAAAGCCCAACTTTTCAATCTTAAAATCTACGAAATACTTAATCAGGCTAAGCTTGATACTCCTGTAAAAGCAGCTTATCTCATTTGGAAAAACCCTTATATGACCATTGGTTCAGATACGTTTATTCATAGGATACTAACGGAAATAGGCTTTGAAAATATTTTTAAAGACAAAACCCGATATCCTGAAATTACTCCTGAAGATCTGGAGAAAGCTGATGTTATTATGCTGTCTTCTGAGCCATTCCCTTTCAAAGAGAAACATATTGAAGAACTGCAGGCTTTTTATCCCGAGAAAAAGATTATGATTGTGGATGGAGAGGTGTTTTCCTGGTATGGAACACATATTGCGAAATGTGAGAACTATTTTAAAGAATTGCTGGCGGAAATACATGCTATGCAAATATAATTTTTAATAGAAAAAGTCTCTCATCAAAATTACTCCTTGTTTGATCCTATAAATTTTGGTACATTGATCTGAATTAATACAAAAACATATGTCCGGTACTGTTATATTATCTGAAGGAGCAGAATTTGAACACGTTATACGAGAGGTTTCGAAATACATCCACCTTTACATAATGCCATTTGGAAAGGATGAACGTGCCTTCACGCGCATTGATAAACGTGAACATATGTATGGTGGAAACGGAACTGTGCATATGATACAAATGTTTGATCAGAAAGAACTGGCCAATAATCGTCTGGCAGCTTATATGGTTCTACTGAACAAAGGTGATGAATCTGGCTTTCATACTCATAATGAAAGAAACGAAGAAGAATTGTATGTGGTTGTACATGGAGCCGGAGAATATCGTGAAAGAACCGGAACCGACGGACCAATTCGGACAAAAACACTTCAGAAAGGAGATATTACGGCCATCAGTTCTATAGGCTATCATTCTATTGAAAATACAGGTGATGGGCCTTTAATTATGTTTGTCATCACAACTAACAATCCATAAAAATTAAAAACTCCAGCTCTTATGACCGGAGTTTTTTTATATTCTTATTGAAATTGATTACAAAATCTTGGAAACTTCATTACAAAGCCATTCCAGTAATTCTCTGTCTTCAGCCGTAAAAGGATTAATTGTATGAGAATCAATATCAATTTGGCCGATGTTTTTCCCGTCTTTAAAGATTGGAACTACAATTTCAGCCTTGGTATCAATTGAACAGCTTAAATAATTACTTTCTTCATGCACATCAGGCACTACAAATGTTTCATTGGAAACAGCTACCTGACCGCAGATTCCTTTTCCGTAAGGGATAATTGTATGATCTGTTGGAGCTCCCACATAAGGGCCTAAGATCAATTCATCTTTATCTCCATTTTTAAAATAGAAACCTGTCCAGTTAAAATAAGAGATTTCCTGATCTAGCAGGTGACAAACTTTTTCAAGCTTCTCTTCTGTATTATGTTTTGGACTTTCAAGAATAGAGGAAAGTCTTTTCTTTAATTCTGACATTATATTAATTTTTAAGAGAATTGTTTTAAAGGAAGTTCTTCTTTATAGCCAAACATTCCACGCTCTTTAATCATTTCTGCTACACCTTCCGGAACCTGAGTTTCCCAGCCTTTAATGCAACATGCTATTTTTCTTAAAATCTCTCTTGAGTAGATTTCCAAAAACTCAGGATTGTAATTCGTAATATCTACAATACGATTGTTTCGCATGAAATATTTATACAATTCTTTAAGATTTTCTTCTACTTTAAGATTGGTAGAATTCAATAGCTGATGAGTTTCAGGATCTTTGTAAGGATACAGATACACTCTCATTCCGTTTCGGAAAAACTTACCGAATGCTTCAAGAATTCCTCCAGAAAGATTTTGATAATATTTCTCATCAAATACCATCAATAGGTTGTTAACTCCCATTGCAACTCCGATATTTCCACTTGTGTAAGACGCAAAATAATCAATCAGTCTATAGTATTCCGAGAAGTTTGAAATAATAACGGTATATCCTAATTTGCCCAGAATATCTACTCTATCCAGAAAGTCTCTTTCATCAATATCTCCGTCTGCTCTCAGATTGGAAATGGTAATTTCAATAAGAACTTCTGTTTCTTCATGGGTACAGATGGCATCTTTCAGGAACATATCCATTCCGTTCTGAAGCATATCAATATTAACCTTCGTTACAGGTCTGAAACTTCCTCTTACCGCAAAGATATTTTTTTTGTATAAAACATCTGCCGGAAGCATATTATTACCTTGAGAGTTGAAGATCACAGCATCAGTCATACCATTTTTCACTAACTGAAGAGACATCAGTCTGTTGTCTACATATTCAAAAGCAGGACCACTGAAATCGATCATATCAATTTCAAGGTTGTCCTTTGCCACATCATCGTATAAAGATTCTACTAAAGTTCTTGGATTATCAAAGTAATTAAAAGCTCCGAAAATAAGGTTTACTCCAAGATTCCCCAGTGTTTCCTGTTGCAAAGTAGCATCATTCTCATTGAATTTCACATGGATAACGATCTCATTATAATCTTCATTTTCTTTAGTCTGAAAACGGATTCCGACCCAGCCGTGGCCTTTTACTGTTTTGTCGAAGTTGATGGTAGTTACTGTATTGGCATAGGAAAAGAATTTTCTGTCCGGATTGTTATCCCTTGAAATTCTCTCTTCGATTAATGCTACTTCATAGCGGAGCATTTTACGAAGTCTGTTTTGGGTAACATACCTGTTTTTTACTTCTTTCCCGTAGATGGCATCACTAAAATCTTTGTCGTAAGCAGACATCGCCTTAGCAATCGTACCGGAAGCTCCCCCTGCTCTAAAAAAGTGACGAACAGTCTCCTGCCCTGCTCCAATTTCTGCGAAAGTACCATAAATAGTAGGATCTAGATTAATTGTTAATGCTTTTTGTTTAGGAGTTAGTTTCTGATACATTAGGACATTAAATTTTTTGTAAATTTACCAAAATTAAACCAACCTCAAAACAAAATGAAGTTGAAATTTTTAGGAACCGGCACTTCCCAGGGTGTGCCTGTTATTGGCTGCACCTGCGAGGTGTGTATTTCCGAAAATCCAAAAGACAAACGTCTTCGCTCTTCTGTGATGGTAACTACGGATGAAAATAAAAAAATACTCATAGATTGCGGTCCGGATTTCCGGCAACAAATGCTTACCAACCACGAACATACTGTAGATCTCGCACTGATTACTCATGAACACAATGATCATGTGATTGGACTTGATGATATGCGTCCGCTTATTTTTAAAAGCGGAAAAGATGTTCCACTTTATTGTTATTCAAGAGTTGCCCATGAGATTAAAAACCGTTTTCCTTACGCTTTTGCAGATGTAAGGTATCCCGGTGCTCCGGCTTTCGAGCTTCATGAAATTGAAAATAAACCTTTTCAGGTATTGGATACAGAGATCACTCCAATTGAAGTGATTCACTTTAAAATAAGTGTTTTTGGATATAAATTTAAAAATCTGGCTTATATTACAGATGCAGGCTTTATTTCTGATACGGAAAAGGAAAAATTAAAGAATCTGGATGTATTGATTTTAAATTGCATCAGAAAATTTGATCCGCATCCGGCTCATTTTATCCTTCCCGATGTTATCAAACTGTTTGAAGAGCTAAAACCTAAAAAATTATTTTTAACTCACATTAGCCATCATTTAGGCCTGCATGATATTGAAGATAAACTACTTCCAACCGGAATGCACCTTGCCTACGATGGTTTGGAGATAAATTTTTAAAACTTTTTTTCCAAAAAGCTTTTGAACATTGAAAAAAGTTCCTATATTTGCACACCAATTTGAAACGAACATCACGTTTGAAGTAAACATCAAGCCCAGGTGGCGGAATTGGTAGACGCGCTGGTCTCAAACACCAGTTCTTAGGAGTACCGGTTCGATCCCGGTCCTGGGTACAAAAATCCCCTGAAATCATTTGATTTTCAGGGGATTTTGATTTTTAGGGTGGTCAAAAAGGTGGCTATTGTTTTATTAATCTTTTTTTGACATCTTTGTTATTTAGTAACTAATGATTAATATACGATACATCCAAAGTCTCCACAGACCATTTAATCAGAACTTAAATACGATTAAATGGGTTTGCTCTTTTGTTAAAGAAAATGAGAATATTAGCAAATCTGATTTTTATGTACAATTTTATATATACTTAATCAAAAAGCTACATAAACAATATTCAAAAAAAGCACCAAAAGAAACGACTGGTTTGCCAAGTTTATCATCAATAAAAGATGTTTATAATTTTCTTAAACAATATAAGGGTGATGATCTTGTAAATATAATTAATGCAAAAGTAAAAAAAAGAGTATCTTCATTAGATAAATCTATATACAGCACTTACAAAGCAGCCTCCTATTACATAAATCTTGCTAAAGATAAATTTGAATTTATTGATAAAAATTATACACTCTCTACAAAAGGAAAAGAGTTACTTGATAAAAAAAGTAGAGATTTTCAGTTAACCATGAGTGACAAAGAAATATTCTTTAAAGCAATTTTAGATAAAGATTTTCATTTCTTTATTTCTAATTGTTATTTTGAGGTAGTTGGAAGAAAGTATAAAATTAATGATCTTTCATCTGATAAGTTCAATTTCCTTGATAAATACTATAATATAAGGCATTTTAACTATACCACATCAAGTCTAACCAATTATAATGCTGTGAGAAACTTTTGGATAAGAGAATTAGATGTTATTGGGAAAAATAATAAGATTAGATTATTCTATTTAAAAATACTACATGATAATTATTATGATTTAAAGAAAGATATTGATAATAAATTCAATGAATATTTAAATTCAACATTATTAGAAAAAAGGAAGTATATAAATAATAAAAATAAATTTATTCTGGCTTTTAAAAAAAGTACGAAAAATGAATTAGGATTTGCAAATCTTTATGATGTGAAAAAATTCTTAAGAATGGGGGGAGAAAATTATCAACTATTTTTATCAGATTTTTATGAGAATGAAAGGAAGAATTATAACATTTTTTTTAATAATATAGTAACATCTATTGATAAACGCAAAAGATTTTATATAAGAAATAAGCCTGTCTTAAGCATTAAAATAAAAGAACATGGAAATTAATAACATTTGGAGTAAGCTAACTATCCCTGTAAGAGAAAGCTTTAAAAGAGACATCCAAGAAGGTAAAGTTCCTGAATTACCATATTATATTGTAAATCAAGACAATTTAAAAAAAGGAATCAAAGACAAAATATTACAAATTGATGGTGATCGAATGACCACTTCCTACATAACGGCTGCTTATGGAAATGGAAAAACTAATGTTTTACGATATCTTGAATTATTTTTTAATAAAACCTACCCAGAATATAATATAGATATAATATATTCTAGAGCTGATCCAGATCGTATTGATTTGGTAGTATTTCTCTTAAAAAAGATAGAAGATACTTATTTGGATATAATTATAGAAGCTATAATTAAATCTAAAAAAAACAATTACAATTATCCAGTTTTTGCTTACGACTTCCAAGAGTCTTTTGCAGAGATAAAGGAATATACTGAAAAATTATTTTCTACGGAAAATACAGATGAATTAAAAGAACTTCTATACCTAGGAACAGGGAGATTAGCCAATAAAAGATATTTTGATAGATTTAATTTAAGCCATTTAAAGGATTATAATCGTAGAGAAATCTTAGTACTACTATTAAATTTAATTTCTTATTATGGAAAATATTTAGTATTTGGTATTGATGAAGTTGAAAAAATATCCGAACGGTCAAAAATTAGGTTTAATCATTTCCTTACTTCTTATAGAGAGTTAATAGATCTATTTGGTAAAATAAATGGACATTATTTAATTATTGCAATAACTGAAGGTGAAAAAGTACAAAGATTAGAAGAAACTAATTATGCAGTTTATACAAGAGTAAGAGAAGATATAATAAGTATCCAACCAATCTCAAAAATAAAAGATAAAAAAGAGTTAATCGAATATTTAAATGAAATATTCAAGACTGAAAATGATATTGAAGAAGTTCTGAAACGTGTTGACAAATTGGATAGTCTAAAAATCTCAGAAAATAGATTATTAATACAAGAAATTTCTAAAATATTATTGAGTGAATCGTCTGAAGAATTTCAATCTTTACAAAAACTATTATCAGATAATAGTTTATATGAAGAATATGAATATACATATGACAACTTAATTAAAGACGATGCATTTAAAAATATTCATAGGAAATTTTTTGATCCACTCGAGTATTATTTAGATTCCCATAATAGAGCTGAGTTCTTAAAAAAACAAGAAAGATACTTTTTAGACTCGATCTCTAATGAAATTCAATATTTCATTTTCAATGAAGATAAAGATAATATTGAAAATGAGTTTATTAACATTAATGAACTACTAAACAAGGAAAAGAATGAAGATATTAAAAAAATTATCATTTATTCTCCTAGTAACCTAGAACTAAATTATAGTGGTTTTTCAGAAATTGAAAAACAACTATTAATAATAGATTATGAGCCAAAAGAGCTTTTTACTCTATTAGAATTATATCGTCAAAATATAGATCTTCAAGAAAGTCTTGATAATGTCATTTCTTCTTACACAAAGAACCAATTGTAACATGTTTGATAATCATACTGGAATATTTTGTTTTAAATATAAAGTTAAGCTAGATAATATAATTAATACGGTATTAAATATAGCTTTCGATATCTTATTACAATTAGAAAATAAAACAACATCTAACAAAGATATTGAATTAGCTGTTGAATTATTTGATGACAATTTATATAAGGATTTAGGAATAATCAAAGAAGATCTTCTTTTAAAGGAAAAAGAGAATGAAAATGAGGATGGAGATAAGAATGAAGGTGAAGATGAGATAATATATGTATATTCAAAAAATGATCTTTTTGGGCAAATAAGTACATACTATAATGATCAGCTATTTAATGACGTTGACATTTTAAATTTCTTAGAAGGATCTGATATTGCGTTCTTACAAAAAGAAGAAAAAATACTTTATAGTTTTGATAAAACAGGTTCCGAAGTCATAAAAAGAGTAAAAAATGCTATTAATAATAAAAATATAATTAATGCTCTTATAGGATATCTAAAAGATTTAAGAATTAAATCGGCACTAAATAATATTCATAAACTGAACAGTCCTTTCTTATATGGGGATGTCCTTGAATTAGACAAACAATCTGGCGTAATAAACCATAAATATTTATCCTTTGATTTTTTAGACACTTCTAAATTTGAATTAGATAAGGTAGACACAGACGATATTTGGTTAAATAGAAAAACATATAAACAAAAATTTAAAATAGTTCTTCCAAACTTAAATGATGAACAGGACTATTTTGTTCTTAAAGATAAAGACCATGAAATAGGAATAAAAATAAATGATATTGTATTACCATTTATTAACGCAAACATTATAAAATATGTAAAAGAGGACAAAAGAAATTTTTATTATTGGTCATTAATTAAAGATAGCTTTACTACTTCAGAAAATAGAAAAACAAACTCTAGCACTTTAATCAATGATTTCATTTCTGATTCAAGGAAAAGTGATTTCGCACAGTTATTATCTAATCTTAAAAAAAATCTCTACATCCCCGCAGATATAGAAATATTTGATTCTTACAAAAAATATTTCAGAAATTATACATATACTGAAAAACTAAAATTTTTAGAAGAATATGAACTATATTTTCCAGAGCATATAGATGAGACTGGATTATGTGTATATACAAATCAAAAAAAGGAAGACGAATATAATTTATTACACTGGATTGAGCCTAAAAATCCAAAACAATTCTCACATTATAGAAAGTCAATTCCTGAAAAAATTAAGAGAAATTTAGTTTCAATACTAAAACCTGAGATTGCTTTTTACGTATTAGAAAAATATTTTGAAGATACAGTAGAAAATATTTTAAAAGAACATGATTCAAGCTATATTCCAAATGCTGTATTTACTATTAATAATGAAAAAAAATGGGAAGTAGATTTTATTATTTATTCTCATACAAAAAACAAAATATATTTTATAGAAGCCAAGACCAAACTTAACAAAGAATACATTTACTCATATATACGAAAATCTTCAGAACTGGAGGCTTCCTTAAAAAACGAGTTAGGTATACTGGATACAGAAATATTGAATGTAGAGTATGTAATTCTTGCCGGATTCAGTGATGAAAATGTTGATGCTTATCAACATTTTATTGAAAGTAAAGAAGACTATAACAATAAAAGAGATGGCTTTTTTACTCTACCTTACCACTTTTCAATTCCTATATCTACAATTAAGGATAAAAATTTAACTTGTATTGCTGAACCCGAATACGATAAACTAAAAAAAATAATTACAGAAACATGTCCAAAATAAGACTTCCGGTCACTAGATATTACGGTTCAAAAAGAAAACTGGTTGAAAGAATTTGGAATGAAATAGAAAGAAAAGAACTAATATTTGATTCCGTTTTAGACATCTTTGGAGGAACAGGTTTATTTTCCTATTACGCTAAATGTAAAAGTAAACAGGTAATTTATAATGATATTTTTAGATTTAACTCAATAATTGGTAAAAAGCTTATACAGCAAAGCTCTAATGAGCTTACATTAGAAAGAGCTAGAAATATGCTACTTCCAATTGAAGGAGTTATTTACCGAAATGTAATAACAGAAAATTTCACAGGAATATATTTTACCGATGAAGAAAATCATCAAATAGATATTTTTATTCAAAATATTAATTTTTTAGAAAACGAAAATTTACAGGCTAGTGCTTATTATATACTTTTCCAATCATGTATTATAAAAAGACCATATAATTTGTTTCATAGAAATAATTTGAATATGAGATTAAATTATAAGAAAGGAAATTTTGGTAATAAAAAGACTTGGGAAAGATCATTTTCAGAGCTATTTGAAAGATTCATAAATGAGTTAGATGAATTTTGTTTTGACAATGGAGAAGAAAATATTTCCCTAAATTCAAGTGCCCTTCAATGTAACGCTCAGGCAAATTTGTTATATATTGATCCCCCTTACTTCACATCTGGTTCAAATACTACTTATCATAGTAAGTATCATTTTTTAGAAGGTTTGGCGCACTATGATGAAATACAAAAAAATATTGATCATAATAAGAAAAATAAAGAAATTACTATTAATAAATCTTTAGAATTTGAAAGCAAAACTACTTTTCTAAATGACCTGCAACAACTTCTTTTAAATCATACTGATTCTCATATAGTTATTTCGTACAGAAACAATGGTGTTCCTAGTATTGAAGACATGGCTGAGTTACTTAGAAGCATTAATAATAATTTCGAAGTTTCAGTTATTGATTTAGGTAACTATGGATATGCTTTAAATAGGAATAATATTAATAATAACGAGGTATTAATAATCGCTAAGAATATATTACTATAAGAAAAAGGGCTTTTTGAGAGCCCTTTTTACTTTATTATATCAAATTGTTTAAGAATATCTGTCGTCAGCTTTGACATTGGTCGTTTGCTATTATCTTGTAAATAAGCGTTCCAAATAATTAAGTCTATTTGTTCAGGAGATTTACCTAATCCGGGAAAATCATTACATAATGCAGTGTAATAATCATTATTATATCCATAAATTTTGCCAACTATTTCATCAACATAATCAATATGTTCTTCGAAGACTTTATTAATACCTAACCTTTTCATAAAATTTGTTTTCTCATCCTTATCTGTAATAGTTTTACCATCGAATGAATGCTCAAAATCTATTTTTAATTTTGAAGTTTCTGTTATCCATTTTGAAATATCCGTATTCTTATCAATCTTCTTACCATCGTTAGAACTAATATGAAATGTTACCGCTTCAAAGCAATCGTCTCTATAAGGGTGAAATGATATCTCATGTTCTCCTTTAATATTATTACAAACAGCACATGCAGGTATTAAATTGTATAATGATAACGCAAATAGAGGGTATTTTTTTTTGGGATAAAAATGATCAAACTGTGGTCTGGAATAGACCTTTTGATCATTATTGTTTATGGTAAAAATGTAATTATGATTACAATAAGGACAAACTTTAACGTTTAGCATTTTAGTTAACCAACGTCCGTAACTGATTTCTTCGCCCTTAAAATCAAATCTAACTTGGAAAAATGTATTATAATAATATTCCATTTGATTTTTAAATCTATCAAATTGAGCTTTATGTACAATATCACTTTCACGAAAATTTAAAAAAGTTAAGAATTCGTTATTTAAGTTCATCATATCTTTGGGCTCCGCAAGAATTATCCTTTCCAGATTAGTATGAAAAAAACGTAACATTTTAAATTCTAATTTTTTTTTACTTTTAAATTTTCTGACTAACTTATCTTTTTCAATCCTACGTTTATTTTTATCTAAAGAATATTCCTTATACTTAAAGTATTTCTTGATTAGATTGAAAAATACTACTCTCTGAGCATCTACAAATAATTTGTTAATTCTAATCATTTAGCTTTTCTTTTAGTGTATTTATTTCGTCTCTAAGATCTTTTACAATTTTTTCAAGTTCTAAGTTTTTAGATTTTGAACTTAGATCATTATATAATTTAAGTAATTGTCCCTTGATAAAAGGTTCACTTACAATAAGAATCTCTTCATAAATATCATTCCCGTTATGATCCGCAATGTTACCCTCATGTAGAACCTTAAATAAATAATTAATTTTGTTTTTTGCAAATTCACCAATGGGAACTGAATTTAGAAAAAAACCATGTTGCAATAATGTATGAATATTTGATGCAAATGTATTTTCTGTCATCGGAAATACAGGATTACCCTTTTCTAAAAAAAGAACATTATTTTTAGGAATATCAGAAAGAATAAATGGAGAATGAGTAACAAATAAGAAGTTTATAGATTTAATTCGCTTAAATTTAGTATTCTTTAAATTAGTTATTAATTGCCTAATAAATTGTCTTTGAAATTCAGGATGAAAATACAATTCGATCTCATCAAGAATTACATTAATATTTTCAAAATTATATATGGCTGGTTTATCCAATTCTAAATCTTTATCAATTGGAATTACAGAGTCAAGGTTTTTTAAATGGTAAATAATCGAACTTATTATACAAATTTTTTGATACTCACCAGAGCTCAGCTTTCTTATAGAAATATCTTTTTGTTTTTCATCATTTGTTTTTAAGAAAATTTCTACATCAAAAATTCTAGGTGGTAATAGTAATAATTTGTCAACTCTTATATGCTGTGAAGTTTGATTAATCAATTTACTTAAAATTTCCAATTCAAAACTTCCAATATTAGAGCTCAAATATCTCTCATAAAATGATAATAACTCATTAGGTTTTCCTTCGTTATCAAAATACATTTTAAGTAATCTAATAGATTGACGAAGCTTTAATGTAATGTGAGAATCATCAGCCTCTAATTCTACCAAAAATTTAATATGTTTATTAATAGTTGTTTCTTTTAAAGCAAATTTCTCCATAAAATTATCGATTGAATCAGATAAAGGTTGTTTATATTTAGGATAATTTAATGTCTTAAAACTTTTTATTAAGCAGTAATTAAATAAACGTTCTTTTAAAATATCACTATTTGATATTTTTTCTAAAGGTTCAAAAGAGAAATATCTTTTCCAAAAATTATAGTAAATACAAAGCGTTTGAAATAAGTTATAAGTTTGAAAATTAAACCCTCTTGTTTCTGATAATATATATTCAATTTTGTCTATAATTAAAACATCATCTGGGAACCAATTGATATGTTCTAAAAAACTTTTAACGTTTAATTCAATTTCTTCGAAACTTACATCGTTTTCAAGGTCTACTTTAATATTCAATACCTTAGCAATAAGAGTTAAATTTATTTTATTGAGGTCTGTTAATGTATTTACTCTATTATTCTTAATAGTTTTTTGAAATATTAAAAGTAAATTTCTATTATCACTCAAAAAATCAGCATATTGATGGATTAACAAACTCAAAGAAGAATTATCATTCATTTTTTGTAAATGATATAATGAATATTCACCATACCCTTCTAATTCATCAATCTGTCCATATCTAAAATAAAAATCACGAACATAATTTTCTAATGAATCTGGCTTTAATAAAAGAGATAATTTGTCAACTATTAAATCTTCAGTAATTTTATCATATATATTTTCGTTTTCTAGAAGTAAAGATAAATATCTTTGATCCATCAAATATTTTTCATTTCTTACATCTATTTGTCCTCTATCTCTAAATGGATGTAAGACAAGAGGAGTTTGATAACCGTCATTTTTATGAAAAATTTGACTCAACCAAGATTCATTTTGTGGAGTAAAGAAATCGTTTTTATCTAAAAACTCAGCATTAATTAAACTCTCTTTAATATAGTCAATTTCATCTAATCCATAAATTGAATAGTTTATATACATCGTAAAAAATAAGTTCTGAAGAACAATCATATTATCTTCAATAATGTTTTTAGATGTTTTTTCTGAGTTATATATCAATTTTGTATCCTGATAAAATCTCACAACAATATTAAAATCTCCAGAAGAAGAGTTTTCATTTATAGAATTTATATAAATTCTATAAATAGAATCATCTTTTAAGTAATATAAATCAGCATGCAAATTTTTTATAAAAACTAGCTTTTCTGTCACTTCACCAATTCCATAAGTTTTGAAAAAATTATTTAAAATTCTTATCAAAAGCTCTATCAGACTACTTTTCCCTTCACCATTTTTACCTACTAAACCTTGGATATTCACATATTTTAATGTTGAATCAACAGACGGTTCTAAATCATAAAAAAAATTTTGTGGCAAAGAATTACCGTTTCTTTTTCTTATAAAATCACCATTTAAATCTATGCTGTAATTATTATCAAAAAAGTAAAATTGATTTGTAGTTAAATTTTTTAAAATATTGGGGTCACACCCTTCTAAAGGACGAACTGCTATAATTTTGAAACTCATGAATAATAGTTTTTTATAAGTATAGTAAATTATTAAGATTTTTCAAAATATAGAAAATTTATTTATTTCAATTACGGTTTTCCATTTTGTTTTATTAAAAATTTTGAAAAAAAAACAACGCATGACAAGCGTTTTGAAAAAACGAGCAGTCTGAGGAAGTGATGACTGAAAAATTTATTAACAAATACTTAGCAACCGTTAAAAATTTGTTTTTAAAAAAAATATGCTTACTTTTAACATCGAAAAAACAGGATAAATAAAATCTGAACAGCTTACGAGCAGGATTTTGAAAATCTGAACAGTTTTTTCATTTTGAGTTACAGTTAACTCTTCAAAAAAAAATCCATCTCATAAAATAGTTATGAGATGGATTCTTTGTTTTACAATAAAAGATTATTTAACTATAAATTTATTTATACAATCCTCTATCTTAATAAAATATATTCCCTCTGGAAGATTATCAATTAATACTGAATTCCCCTTAACATTGGACTTTTTAATCATTTTGCCATCACTATTATAAATAATAATCTGTAATAGCCACAACTTGATCTGACAGTTAGGGTTTAAAAATAATTGTCAGTTATCCAATATTATCCTTACTTCCAAAAGTAAGGATTTTTTGTTCCTCTGCAAGAGTTTCCAATAATTTCTCTTTTGCAATAGGTTTACTATCCAAAAACGTCTGCATCGGTGTTTTACCGTAACAATGTTTTCCTGTATGCGTTCTTTCATTATTGTAATACGACAGCCAGCTGTTTAAGTCTAATTGCAGCTCTTCAATACTTCTGTAAATTTTCTTTCTGAAAGCTATGGCATAAAACTCTTCCTGTATTGTCCTGTGAAAACGTTCACAAATGCCGTTGGTCTGAGGGCTTTTAGCCTTGGTCTTCGTGTGATCAATATCTTCAATGGCTAAATAAAGCTGGTATTCATGCTGTTCTCTTATTCCACAGTATTCCGTTCCTCTGTCTGTTAAAATTCTGAGTAAACGAAGTTCCTGTTGCTCAAAGAACGGAACTACCTGATCATTAAGCATGTCAGCAGCAATAAGAGCATTTTTACGGTCATATAGCTTTGCAAATACTACTTTAGAATACGTGTCAATAAAAGTTTGCTGATAAATATGTCCAACTCCTTTGATATTGCCTACATAATAAGTGTCTTGAGCTCCTAAATATCCAGGATGATGAGTTTCAATTTCTCCATGAGCTTTTTTCTCCTCCTTGGCTCTTTCTAGTGCTGAAAGTTGAGATTCAGTAAGGACTATACCATCTTGAGCGGATTTGGCTTCCAAGGCTTTTAATCTTAGTTTAAACGTATGTAGATCGTGTCTTAACCAAATACCTCTGACCCCGCCTGGGGATACGATCAACCCTTTCTTTTTAAGTTCATTACTCACTCTAAGCTGCCCCAAAGCAGGGTTTTCAATGGCTATATCAACAACAGCCTTTTCAATAACTTCATCTACACGATTCTTTAATACTGGCTTTCTTCTGGAGATTTCCTGTAATGCTAATTCACCTCCTTGCTCATACAGTTCTTTGAATCGATAAAAACTGTCTCGGGAATAGCCCATTACTTTACAAGCTTTGGATACATTTCCTAAATGTTGTGCTAATTCAAGTACACCTAACTTGTTTTTGATGATTTTTTGTTGTGTTGTCATAATACTTAATCTGTTTTAAAGTTATTTAATTTGATTATAACTGTCAGATTAAGTCTTGACTAATTCATATAAGTAAATAAAATCTGAAGTTTTATCTTCTAAAAATATTTGTGATTCTTTTGTGTTCCATTTAATTGTGAATGCAGAAACATCATAATCCATATATTTCCAATATTCACTTACGTTATTTGTTTCATTTCCACTCATTTTTATTAATTTTAGAATTTCCTTGTCCATTTTTAACTATTGATTTTAAGGATTTACAATCAATATCTTTTCCATCAATTATATATTTTAATTTTCCAAATATATTTGTCAAAAGAATTATTACTGTCTACTTCTAGTTTTAGATTTTTGAACTTTTTTCATTCTAATTTATTTTTACAATATTTTAGTTTGTAAGGCTCAATACTAATTATAATCATATTAAATAAAAAATCATTTTGATTAGGCTAAAGCAGTTTCTTATAAAAATTATAAATTCATTTAGGCAATGTAGTAAGTGTATTAATGAGATTTTCTATTATTTAAATCAAACTTTAATTCTACTCACAACCACACGATTGCATCGTGTGGCTTTTACTTTCATTTATATGAATATTTTTAAAGCATTTTTAATCATATTTATGTTTTTAAAATATTTGATTTATAATATTAAGCCATTCGAAAAGGAATTGTTACATCTGATAGTTTTATAACTGAGCTCAAACTAAATTATCTCAAATAATACCTGGTCTCTCAAAAGATCAAGCAATATCTATCTTAAAACATGCATTTTCTAGAAAATCATCTGTTCTATTTGGTGTAATAAAATAGGAGGCAATTATATTCCAACAAGTGATTTAGATGTTGGATTTGGCCAATTAACAAGTTCTCAGGCAGGAAAAATAATAAAATCAAATAATGCTATTTTTGATGCCGGAAAAACTGAAGGATGATTAAAAATGGAAACGACTAAAATAATTCCAGGTAATGAAACAAAAGTATTGAAAGAATTACAACTCCTGAAGATTTTTTCAGAGATCTGGTATCAGATCAGCAGATGAGGCAAAAGCAGGTGAGGCATATGGTCCATCAGGATCTATTACAGTTGAACCAGACGGAAATATTTTTAAAAAGCATATAAATAAACCAAATAAATATTAAATAAATTAAAGACAAATAACATGCAAGTATACATTAATAACCAAAAAACTAATTCTCAACATTTATTCTATGATGAACATTACTATGAGAAATATATTGAAGGCAAAGAAATATATCAATTTGATATAAATATTGAGCTAGATACTTTCAATAAAATAATACAACCCAAGTACGAAGAATTGTTGAATGAATTAATAGAAGATGATAAACAAACCGGTGAAAACTATGCCTTAGAATTATTTGAAAACCTTACCGAATATCCTTCTTATGAAGATATTCTGAATGACACAAAAATTGGAATGAAAGAAAAAATGAGCTATCTTAATGCTTTTTTTATATCACAAATTTTGAATATCTATTTTAATCAGAAAAGTAACTTTGATAATAAACGTTGGGTAATAAGGGAAGTTTTGTATCTAAATCAAAAAGAAAATAATGTTATAATTAAAGGTAATGCCCAAAAAATAGATTAATTATAGTACAAACAAGTTATTCTATTCTTAATATTATCAATAAATTGTATCGAGGTTAGCTCATTTTTGAGCTAACCTTATTTTTCATATAAACAAAATCAAATATGACTAAAAATTAAAATAAATGCAGAAATAGAAAAGGATGGAGAATCATTCTTGTTCTATGTAAATATATTTAATATATCCGAAGAGACATTAAAGCTAAATCTGTCTAATAATACGGGTGGGCTTGTAAGAGAAATAGGTCATTTATATGATAAAAACAAGGATCGATTACATAAAGGTGTAAGCTATATGATTCCTATAGATGATGTTAACAATCTAATTTCAATTGAAACAGGAGAATCCGCTCAGTTTATATTAAAATCGAAACTTGAAGAAATAGAGAATGGCCAGTTTCTCGATTTTAAAGGAGCCAATTTTAATGTCAAACAAGATGAAACCTATTATTTTCAAATAGAATATCTTGGTGCAAAATCAGATATGGTGCCTTTCAATATTGATTAAAACACTCAATTTTGAAGAATCATTAAACAAAGATGATTATACAACGATAAAGTAATTCATCATGATCAAAAAAAACGAAATAACCAGACAAAAATTTGTTGATGGCGATGAACAAGAATGCCTGAAAGAAATTTTTGAAATTGAAAATCAGATTAATTGATTTTTACAACAGTCCACAACCATCCTTCCGGAAACCTGACACCTTCACGTGAGGACATCAATATTACACAGAAAATATTGTCCACTCATTAAAAGAAACTACTGAAATTGATCCAATCATTACAGATATCCCTAAATAAGAATTCAATTATGAAATGTTTAGTTTTTATTTAATAATGTTGATGTACTTCCTAAAGAACCCTTTTAAAATAAGGGTTCTTTTTAATATGAGAAAAATTTGAAACTTTACGTTTTAAGAATACACTTAATAGAAAATCAGATAAACGGAAAAGATACTATAACCAATATGCCTTAACAGAAAATGTGATTATGTAACCACTCTAAATATGCTTTACTCTTTCCTATTTTTTAAAGCAGCTCGAAATTTTGGTAGTGGAAAAAGATAATGTCTGAAATTGATATTATAAAGACCAGATCGTATACTTTTATAATCCGTAAAAAAATATTTAATTATCATCCCCCATTTTTTTAAAACCGGAGCCTTTGCAATTTCATAACTACGAAACATTCTTTTAACGTGAATTTTTATATCTTCAGAAACATTATCTTCATTTTGCAGCCAAGAATCTACTTCCTTCCATAATAATGATCTTGAAAACGCCGGATTAACCTCATGATTGTCAACCCTCGTTATTCTGTTATGCTCATGCACTCCTCTCATGGCAACAGCTTCATCAATAATTCCTGGATAAAGATCCAAATAATATGATAAACGAAAAAAAAACTCTGTATCTTCATGCAATAACAAAGTCTTAAATAAAGTCTCCATTTTCAACAATGATTCTTTCCGGATTGTAAGAGTATCAATAGTAAAAAGTCCAAAAGTTCCAAGCATATTAAGTTGTCCCCGAAAAACATCTTTTGGTTTATGTTTTCTATAAACTGTAGTTAAGCGGTCTCCGAATAGCTGATAATACTGTTTTTTCGCTTTTTCAGAATAATAATGTACTCCAAGTGCACCATATACCCCATCAATATTAGGGTTTTTAAAAAGTTCTTTTTCAGCACTAAATCTATTAGAAAGAAAATAATCATCTGCATCTAGAAATGCTATAAAATCACCTGTCGATTTTTGAATTCCCAAATTTCTACTTTGTCCCGCCCCATGATTTTTTTCATCTGGATGTTGATAAAGCTTCACTTTTTCATATTTTGCTGCTATTTCCTTACAAACTTTTAAAGCATTATCAGGTGAATTATCTTCAATAAGTATAATCTCATAAACTTCTTCAAGCTGTAAAACAGAATTTACTGCAATTGTAATATACTTTTCTGCATTGTAAACTGGAATAATAACGGAAATTTTCATTTTATTCAATTCGTTTTTTCGTAGCGACGCATTTTGAATCGGTAGCTAGTTACATGTCCTTTAGCCAGCACAAGTATTAACCCGATAAAAAGAGAAACCAAAGCATTGCCTTTGTTCCACTCTTCCGATCATTTTAATGTCATTCATTTTAGCTATTCCTACCGCAAGTTTAGTAAATTGCAATCTTTAATATTTCCTAGCTAACAATAAATTCAATAAAAAAGTACCCGTCCAGTTACTAGTATTACTAAGGCCAGTGTTTCCAACAAAGTCAAGACGGGCAACAGAAACAGTAAGCCTGGTTCTTCCACCAGTTCCATTATTGACAAGACTTACAAATGATCCTGCAAATACATCAGGAAAACTCGAGTTATTTCCTGATGTTAAAATAGGATACATATTGGTAACATTAAAAGGTGTTCCCTGATATTCATATACAATGGTCATTCTACTTGTTTTGAAATAGCTGACTGTAAATTCATAAGCTACTGATTTCTTGCTAATAACCCACCAATTATCAGTTCCTGAACCTGTATCAAAACTTGTATTCGTATGGTTATCCCAGTCAGGAGTTACCCCACCAATGCCATGAGGTGGAATTAAAAGTTGCGCTCCATAAATCTCTACATTACTAGGCTTTGGGAGAACGGTAAAAGACAAATCCCATGTCCCTCCTGTTGTATTACTGTTGTTTACTACTTCAACGTAAGCACCTACAGGAATTACCAAAGAAGTTACTGGTGTATTATCAATTCGCAACGTATTACTGTTTGAAGCTTGAAGTGTAATAGTAGAAGAAGAGATATTCTTAATTTTATAAATTCTTCCTGTATAACTTTGAGCTCCCATTCCAACAACCGGAAGCGTAAATACTGTATTTGAAGCTCCATTATACGTTATATAGTGATCAGTTGCCAAAATATTATAGGCAGCCGTTATTATTTCCTTATAATCAGCTTCTAAAGATCCATTGATTGATAAAGTACTGTTTGGAGTGATGGTATTAATACCTACTTGCCCGGAATAATATGCTCCAAAAACACATAAGGTCATTTGTAAAATTCTTTTATTCATTGTCTGTAATTTATTTTCATCAAAAGTATTTATAAACCATCCAATTGAAGTGATTTTCAAGCTGTCAAAACCTATCGAAAAGCTCTCATATTCAATCAAAATTTACTATAAGTCTCTTTTAAAGTCTTTTTTAAAAAAAAGGACCAAAATTCAACGTTCCAGCCCAAAAATATTGACGTAACAACAACTGACAACCTTTGTTATCTATAGAAAACAAAACAGAAACCCTGCAGAGTGTATTAATGGGCAGATTTTTTATGCTTCTTGTTTTGATCATTTCCCACATATTACAAAAGCTTTCAACGGTCTTTATTTATAGTCTCATACAGATTTTGAATTTACATTTGTATCAAAAAACACTTATGAAAATTATTGTAGTAGTATTTGGTAGCTTCGGTGCATATTAACAAACAGGAAGCGAAGGGATTAATTCTATAACTCCAAACTCATCAACAATTTTAGACCTCAACATATCTAATAAGAATTATCGGTTCAAAGAATTTCCTTACAGAATGACCAGATATAACAACCGTTGAATCACCCGCTAAAGGGCTCGCCATCTATAACACAATACTAGCTTAGTAAATGGCGAAGCTTCTATACCATAGAGCTCCCACAGTGGACGGACTGCTTTTGTACCCCTTAATAAAAGCAATTATCAATTAGATTGTGTATTCTATAATAGCACCAACAGCTGTTAATAAATCTTTTTCAGGATTTACCTCTACTACTTTTATTAACAGTATTAATCTTGGATTAGGAGTAACTGCTATTATTCCTGCCCAAACGACTGCGTTATCATTGTAAAATATTCAACACCCATAGCTGCATGGATTTTGAGTGGATATATAGGAATGTGTTTCTTAAAGATGGAGCAGAGACTCCCAGTGGATCAAGAAAATAGACAATTTATCAAATTGTTGGAAATGGTTACTATACTACGCTGAGTGTGGTACAACCTATACTGAACCTATTACAAATAATACAACATCACCATAACAGATAATATACAGCCTTAATGGCTACATTGATAAAATTGCAGGAACACAACCTACTACTTTTATTTTTAATATGTTCTGATACAGGAGCCAACTTCAATTGGGAGAAAGGAGCAATATCAGCACAAGTCCTTAAAAATCCCTATAAATATTATTATGGTGATGATATACTTAAGTGTACCAAAGCTAATGCACATCAAAAATGTATTCAATAAATCTTTCACCTAATCAATCTTTAAAATTTGCGTTATATTAAAAAGTATATTTTAGTACACTAAAGTATACTTTTTGCTTTTAAATACTTCAAAGATCTATTTTCTTGAAAAAAGTAAAACCATACCTAATGCGGAAAGAATAACTCCCTTACTCCATTTCGTAATATTCCAGAACTTAGGATTTTTAACATATTTCGTTAATCTACCTGATAATATAGAGATTATATAAAAAACAAAAAAAACTTGCAGCGCAAAAATGATACCTAAAATGAACATTTGTACAGTAATATTAAATCCTGTTTTAGTTATAAACTGAGGTAAGAATGCAATAAAAAATAACGCAACTTTAGGATTTAAAGCATTCATTAAAAAGCCTTTTTTTATAAGATAAGAAACATCTTCATTATCATTCTCTTTTTTCATGAAATTTAATTCACTTTTTTTTTCTTTAAAAGAAAGAAAAGCCAAATAAAACAGATAAGCAGCCCCTATAAATTTAATAACTGTAAAAGCCATCGCAGATTTTTGAATTATTATAGACAAACCGGTAGCTGCCGCCGTAGTGTGAACCAAGACCCCCAAAGACATCCCCAATGAGATGGCTATACCATTATTTTTACCTTTTGTAATACTTTCGGTTAAGACGAATATGTTATCAGGTCCTGGCATTAGAGATAACAATACTGATGCACATAGAAAAGAAACTAACAATTGTATTTCCATTTTATTATTATTTATTAAATTTTTATCCAAAGTCCCAAATTGGATCAAATTCGGCATTTCAATTTTCGTAAAATGATCATCATCATTTCATTTACACACCTAGGGTTACAAAAATATTAATTACAACAGACAAAACAGAGAGTCAAATACTAGCGATAGCTATCATCTTCAAGAAGAAATTTCATCGTTAATCATCATGGAACACCAAAAAAAATTAAGCTAGAAAGAGCCCAAAATGATAGTTTTAAATAAGTATTGACAGTTAATATTTCATCCATTTTAAAGACAGCTGTTATACATTTGTAAAAATTAAAAATAAAAAGGTATGAAGAAATGTACTCTTAATCTTGAATGTATTTTGTACTTATTATTTACATGCACAAAATGGTAATGTAGGGATTAATACTACTAACATATACGATGGTTCGTGTTGGTTGTACCTATATTGAAATGGCTACTAACAATACTTCATCCCCCATAACAATAACTTACAATCTTAATGGTTACATAGAAAAAACTTTTGGTACCAGAGCTTCCACACCTGTTTTATTTAAAATGTTGAAACGAGTACCCGATCCTATAATTTTAATTGAAGAAAAGGAAAAACATCGACACAGGTTTCAGAAAAGCACTCTAATACTCATCACAATTACTTAAATAATAATGACCCTCGATTTAAAAAACATTCACATTGGAATTCTCATCAAGCAAAGGATTGAAGAGGTGAAGATGAATATTGATCGTATTTGCAAATACATGAATTATACGGAACAAGAACTAACAATAGCTCTTGATGAAAAAAATTTGACCAGCGACATTATTTTAAAATTCAGTATTTTACTTGAGTATGATTTTTTCAGAATTTATTCTCATTATTTAATACTGTACTCTCCCCCTGCCAAAAACAATAAAGAAGTCACCGCAAAATCTTCATTGCCACAATTTAGAAAAAACCTTTATACACAAGAAATTATATATTTTATTCTTGATCTCATAAATTCAGGAAAAAAAAGTAAACAGCAAGTAATTGATGAATATAGAATTCCAAAAACGACACTGTATAAATGGATTAGTAAGTATAATAACAAAGTCAGTTAGAATATTATTTAGATTGCATTCTATCTAAAGGGGTGGTGTCCAAAAAATATTACTGGATTTACTAAACAGATTAGATAAAGATGAGTTTGAAATTGCTATCTTATTAAATATACATCAAGGAGGCCTGAAAAATGATATACAATCCCATGTAAAATTATTTTAAAAAAACAGAAGAAAAAGAAGAATTTTCTTCAAATAAAGTAATTCTTTTACTACAATTATATTTAGACGTGTGAAACTCAAAAAATATGAATTTTCCCTTTTTTATTAAAAAGAAAGTTAAGTTTTATTCCTGATACAGAAATTGCTTTTATGCATTCAAGCCTACAAGATCTGGTTAAAAGTCCTTTTAAACATTCTAAAAAAATAAATTGGTTTTATTCAGATATTCGCTTTTTTAAATCAAAAAAACTGGTCAATAAAACCCATAATCAAAGAAAGGCATATGACATTACTATTTTTGTTTCTAAAACAACTATACAAATTACAGAAATTTATTCAAAAATGATTATCGATAATGCAATATGCATTTGTAATATGTTTGATTATCCATCGATTGGATTAAAGGCACATGAGCCTATTTTTAATGTTGATTCATTACAATGCAAAAAAAACATATTTGTATCCGCTGGAAGATTGTTTTTTAGTACAGATGTAGGAGGAATAAGAGAAATGTTAATTCACAATGAAACAGGTTTAATTGTAAGCTGTTCCAAAAAAGGCTTAAAAGAGGCAATGAAAAAATTTATTTTAAGTGAAGGATTAACAAATTATATAAAGCATAATCAAAGAGAAATTGATTTCGATCTTCATAATAAAAATATCATTCAAAAAATACAATACAGAATATCCTATCGTAGGCAGCCATTACTAATGGATATATAATTATTGTTTCATACTTTATCAATATGTATAAAAAATAATTAACTTTATCATAAAATAATATCTGTATTAGAAAGTACTGTATTCCAGATTTATTATAGTCAGCATCCCATTTTATTTTTAATAATCCGTGAAAACTAATTTTTTTTTCATCGTACTTGTATTCTGTAGTGTTACATTTTATTCTCAGGAAAGCACTCCGCAACAGAAAGATATTGATATTATGATAAATATCGTAAAAGATAAAAATATATATGTTGATAAAGGAAGCAAAGAGGTCTTACGAATTTGTACGGAAATTTATTATCGGTCTAAAGAGATTGATTACCTTAAGGGAATGATTGAAGCCAATTTAAAAATGGCAGAAGTATATCTTAATGAACAGGACTATAAAAGTGCATTAGAAAAAATTATAGCTGGTAAAAATTTAGCTCAACAAGAGAATGACTTTTATTCATTATCTTTATTCTTCATACAGGAAGGAACTGTATATTCTGAATCCGGTTATCCAAAAAAGTCCAAGGAAGCTATTGAAAGCTCTTTAAATCTTCTAAAGGAGATACCTGACAATAGGGCTCACCTGATAAAATCCCTTGCTTATAGAATTCAAGCTACAAACAGCAAAATTAATCAAACAGATTCCGTATTGACATATTTATATAAGGGTTATTCTGAAATAAAAAAATTAAATAATGATAATCCCTATAAAAATCAGTTCTTAGGATTTTTTGCAAAGGAAATAGGACAAGAATATTATGCAAAACATGATTATTCAAAATCAGAGGCTTATTTGAATGATTTTAAAAAGGCAATGGATCATGAAAAAGATCAATCAGATTTCATATACTATTATACAATTAAGGGAAATATAGAAAATAAAAAAGGAAACTATTTAAAAGCTCTCGAGTATTTTGATAAATCAATAACACTTATTCGCGAGTATAAGATTTATAATCTCATGCTCAAAGAAATATATTCTGGAAAAGCAGAATCTTATTCTGGGCTTCATAATTATAAAAACCAAACTCTATATGCTATAAAAGCTCAAAAAATAACAGATAGTATTAATAAAATTGACAAAAAAATACTGGATAATACAACTGATATAAAAGACAAAATTGATATGACTACAGTAGATAATCATAAGAAAAACAAATATCTTGTTGGAGCATTAATCCTCATCACAGGGACAGTATTTTATATATTCTATACACTCCGTAAAAAAAATATAAAAAAAGAGCTTCAGAATATTGAAGAACCTGAGCATTCCGATACGATCTTCAGTAAGAATAAAAAGCCTGAAACAGAAGTTGAGAATCTAAAGGAACTTATAAAATTAGCAAAAAGCAATGATGAATCTTTTTTTACCAGATTCTCGGAAGTATTCCCTGATTTCAATCAACAATTACTACAAATAAATCCTCAATTGATCCGATCTGATCTGGAATATTGTGCACTTATCAAATTGAAATTTGATACAAAGGAAATAGCACGATATAAAAAAGTATCCATCAATTCTGTAGTGAGCAAAAAATACAGAATAAGGAAAAAATTGAATATCTCTACTGATGAAAACATCTACACATGGATGTTGAATATTGTATAACTCTTTTTAATTTCCAGAAAATGAAAATTATTTTTTTCTTAATAATATTATTCTTGGGAAATAATACTCTTTACTCCCAAGATAAAATTAAGCTGCAGAAAAGTATTGATAGTCTTGTAATAGTTCTCCATAATAAGGATTTCATTACCAAGTATGGATATAATGGAGTTCTTAAGATATGTACTGAAATTTATAACCAATCAAAAAGTATTGGTTATGATAAAGGAACAGTGAATGGAATTCTTGGAATGGTTGGGGTTTATATTGAACAACAAAATTTTGAGAAGGCTTTAAAAATCCTTCCGGAAGGATTAGCCATATCTGAAAAAGCAGAAGATTATAGCATGTGGTCCAATTTACTTTTAATGGAAGGAACTACCTTCGCAGGACTAGGATATGATAAAAAATCAAGAAAATCTCTAAATAAAGCTTTATATATAATAGATCATTTTCATGTAGAAAAAGATAAATATTTCATTAAATCCAGTGTATATAATATTATAGCATTAAACATGCGTGAGAACTCCAGATCTTCTGCAGATTCCATTCGTTTTTACCTCCAAAAAGCATACAATGAATCTAAAAAAATTGAGAAAAAGAAACCTGATGATATTCTTAGGATAGCAGCGTTCACATTGAATCTTGCGTTAGCGTGCATTGATCAAAATAAACTTACTGAAGCTGAAAAATACCTGCATGAGTTTGAAGGATGGATGAAATATGAAAACAACAAATCATATTTTATTTTTTTTTACGAATATAAAGGGAAAATAGAAAACAAAAAACGAAATTACGAAAAAGCATTAAGATATTTTAACAAGTCTATACAATTCATTCATGAATATGACGTTTTTTCACAAGAATTGAAAGAGATATATAATGGAGTTTCAGAATCATATCTGGGGCTAAAAGATTATAAAAACCAAGCTTTATATCTTTCAAAAGTACAGAAAATTACTGACAGTATTTCTGCTGTTGAAAAGAAAACTCTGGATAATACAATTTCAAAACAAGGTAAAACAGAAAATAATACCAATGATAAAACCAATTACATCATATCTACAGTTTTATTTTTTATGTCTATATGCACAACGATTTTTTTTGTCTTTAATAAAAAATACAGGGATCGTACTAACCAAAAAAATAGAATCCTTACTGTAAAAGAAATAAACTTGCCAGAACAGAAAAAACAAGATATAGACATTAAAAATCTAAAAGAACTTATTGAACTGGCTAAGAGTAATGATAAGTCTTTTCATTTAAAGTTTTCTGAAGCATTTTCTACATTCAATCAACGTCTCCTTGAAATCAACCCTCAACTAACTTATTCAGACCTAGAATATTGCGCCCTTATCAAATTGAAATTTGATACAAAGGAAATAGCAACCTTTAAAAATATTTCTATAAGTTCCGTAGTAAGTAAAAAATACAGAATAAGAAAGAAACTGAATATATCTACGGATGAAAATATGTATATCTGGATGTTAAATATCGATTGAAAAATACTAAAACTATCACTTAGAATATTATAAAATAGTTCTACAATTATTTATATCAATTATAAAAATATAATTATTTTTTAACATTGTTGAAATTGTTCTTCCGAAGAGACAACATCCTAGTCAATTCTTGTACAATCTTTCTTCCAAGAGGTCTTTAGATAATGGACATAGAAAAGCATTTATAAACTATTAAAAGATAAATAATAATATTTTTGATAACCATAACAGCTATGAAGGTAATTTCACAGCTGTTTTTTTATTTTCTCATATTCATGAATGATCCACTGTGTTTAAAAGTTTTTTTTTCAAAGACTACCACAAAAAGATTCTGTGTTATAATACTAATTAATCTAAACTAATTAATCTAAGTTGGGTTAAATAATACTAATTCTAGAGATAAAAAGTCACACATCTAACTTTTTGACTCTAACAATAAATACTATGCTAATAAAATTAAAAGTTTCATCCAAGAGAATAGTTGTACACTGTTATTACAGTTTATGTCTTCAGTAAAAGATACAACAAAAAAACAAGTATATCCCGATATTTGAATTAGTCAAGACTTAATCTGACAGTTATAATCAAATTAAATAACTTTAAAACAGATTAAGTATTATGACAACACAACAAAAAATCATCAAAAACAAGTTAGGTGTACTTGAATTAGCACAACATTTAGGAAATGTATCCAAAGCTTGTAAAGTAATGGGCTATTCCCGAGACAGTTTTTATCGATTCAAAGAACTGTATGAGCAAGGAGGTGAATTAGCATTACAGGAAATCTCCAGAAGAAAGCCAGTATTAAAGAATCGTGTAGATGAAGTTATTGAAAAGGCTGTTGTTGATATAGCCATTGAAAACCCTGCTTTGGGGCAGCTTAGAGTGAGTAATGAACTTAAAAAGAAAGGGTTGATCGTATCCCCAGGCGGGGTCAGAGGTATTTGGTTAAGACACGATCTACATACGTTTAAACTAAGATTAAAAGCCTTGGAAGCCAAATCCGCTCAAGATGGTATAGTCCTTACTGAATCTCAACTTTCAGCACTAGAAAGAGCCAAGGAGGAGAAAAAAGCTCATGGAGAAATTGAAACTCATCATCCTGGATATTTAGGAGCTCAAGACACTTATTATGTAGGCAATATCAAAGGAGTTGGACATATTTATCAGCAAACTTTTATTGACACGTATTCTAAAGTAGTATTTGCAAAGCTATATGACCGTAAAAATGCTCTTATTGCTGCTGACATGCTTAATGATCAGGTAGTTCCGTTCTTTGAGCAACAGGAACTTCGTTTACTCAGAATTTTAACAGACAGAGGAACGGAATACTGTGGAATAAGAGAACAGCATGAATACCAGCTTTATTTAGCCATTGAAGATATTGATCACACGAAGACCAAGGCTAAAAGCCCTCAGACCAACGGCATTTGTGAACGTTTTCACAGGACAATACAGGAAGAGTTTTATGCCATAGCTTTCAGAAAGAAAATTTACAGAAGTATTGAAGAGCTGCAATTAGACTTAAACAGCTGGCTGTCGTATTACAATAATGAAAGAACGCATACAGGAAAACATTGTTACGGTAAAACACCGATGCAGACGTTTTTGGATAGTAAACCTATTGCAAAAGAGAAATTATTGGAAACTCTTGCAGAGGAACAAAAAATCCTTACTTTTGGAAGTAAGGATAATATTGGATAACTGACAATTATTTTTAAACCCTAACTGTCAGATCAAGTTGTGGCTATTACACGATATTACATGTGGAGTAACTTTCAATATTTCCCACTTTATAGCTGTCTGCTATCAAGATGACAGGTTTTGCTAGTTTTCGATATGCCTTTATATTATTAAAGGCGAAACTAAGAAATAACTTTGTACCGGAATCAAATCATCAATTGAAATAATTGCTGGAATTCACTCTATTATCATTTATAATTTAAACACTATAGTGGTAAATATAAACTATTATTAATAGATGTTTCGATTCTATTAACTCAAATGTTATCATTTTTTGACGTGACAGGAAGGGTATTCCCTCATATCCTTCCTATTTCAAATCAAAATTACAAGAAAAAGTTTGATATAATGTGCCTACATTCCAATGACAAATTATATGCAAATAATAGTTATTGCTTTATGATAAACAAATGATTAGTTAACTATATAATAACAATATAAAAATTATATGATGAAAAAAAAACATTATCTTTTATTTTGTCTTCTGGCGATAAAAGGGTATACCCAAGTGGCTATCTCCACAAACCCCAGCGATCATGATCCACATCCAAATGCAATCCTGGATGTAAAATCGACAACTCCAGCCAAGGCCGTTCTACTGCCTTCAGTATCTCAAATAAGCAATGCTGTTAATCCCGTTGGAGATAATACCTTTAATGGAGCATTGGTATATAGCAAAAACAACGCATCCATATATGAACATGATGGTACACGGTGGCGCAGTACATATGATTATGTGGTAGAAACCAAACCGCAGTATTTGGCTCATTTTTCTGCACCAAATACAATGCCTGCCATATCTTGTACTGCTTACATTCCTCTTTCTTGTAATACAGAAGTCGTTTTGCCTCTAGTCAATACAAACTCTGCAGATTTCACAGGTAATCTTATCAATTTATCTTTATCTAATAATACAATTACAATAAATGAAACAGGATTATATAGGGTTACTTACAGGGCTAATGCTATTTTTGATGGGGTTAATCCATCAAATACCAACCCTCTAGTTTCTGATCTGCAGATGAGATTGCAAAAAGCTAACGCAGCAACTCCCACAGCGTTTAGTGTAATTGATTACCAATCCTCTCCCAATGATACTGCATATAATCCAGTATTCAATGGTTCAATTGTTTTAAAAATGAATGTTGGAGATAAAATTCGTTTGACTGGGTACATTCAGTCTAACACCAATGGAATTCAAGTTTTTGGTATGAATGTTTCGGCACATATTCAAAATAATGCTGAAGTCGTTTTTGAAAAAATAGTGCTCTAATAATAAAAACATATAAAATGAAAACAAAAATATACAGCATTCTCCTTATTTTACAGCTGGGAACTGCAGCTTCTGCGCAGATTCTTTTATCAAAAACCGGAGGAAGCCCTCACCCTAATGCTTTATTGGATATAAAAGATTCCTCAAAAGGTGTTATTTTTTCCAAAGCAGCTGACATCATTAATTTTCCTTTATATAATTCAAGTACTGAAGACCATTTCGACGACTTACCAGCTCTGGAAGGTTCTATTTTATATAATCAAACAGATAAGCAATATTACAAGTATGACGGAACAACCTGGGTTCCCGCTATTCAGCTTGGGGGATTTTTTAATCCTTATGAAACACGAAGACAAGCAGGCGGATCAATAAGTTGGACATGCAGTTCATTAACTGGATGTGAGCCCAAAAAAACGATTCCTTTATCAGGAACAGATAACAGATCCCAGCTCCTGGTTAATAATCTTAATCTTACAACGGGAGCAGACTATGTAACCATACCCGTCGCAGGATTGTATTATATTTCAGCAACTATAGGATTTGTTGGCAACAGCGTATTAGGTAGCGGATCTGTAACCTACAATGTAAACATGGATGTGAGCTATGATAATGGAGCAAGCTGGGTAACATTAGCCTTCAAGAGCACCAATCAAAACGCAGGTCTTTTTATTGATGTCGGACAGAATGGTAATAAAAGTGCCACTGTATCTACTACAGCTACTTTACCAGCAAATGCAAGGATCAGGTTGGCAGGAACTATGCTAACAATTGCAGCTGTTAGTGGCTATAGTAATTCCGCTAATCATGCAGATACTTTCATAAATATACAGAGATTAAAATAATTCTAACAAACACTCTACGATGAAAACATATATATTACTAACAATAAGCTTACTTGGATGCAATCTCCTAAAAGCACAGGTTATTATGGGCGGAGGAAGCTTAAAAACCTCTTACACCCAATTAGAGCTGCAGAATACCACCGGTCAGAAGGTATTGATCCAGCCTGCAGCAAATAATAATACTACATTGCCTAAATACAATGCATCGCAGGCAGATAACTATGATGATGATCCAAGCATGCAGGGTATGTTGATGTACGATAAAAATGCAGCAGTATCAAAAGTTTATGATGGCTCGACATGGAAACAGGCATTCATTGCTCAGGTCAAAGCTACTACATGGACACGTGCAAAAATTGACGCAGGCACCGCCGGTTGTATATCGCTCTTCTGTAATTCTGGAAATCTGTCTTTATCCATTCCAACTAATTCACCTACTATAGAATTTGCAGATTATTTATCAACCCTTCCATCACCATCAACTACATTCTTTAAAATAAGACAGAAAGGATTGTATAGAGTCAATTTTAATTTGCAGTATACGGCCGCTAATCTCGGTTTTTCTGGAGTTAAAATCAATGTTGTAATTATGGTAAATAATGTAGAGAAATCTTACATGTCAGCCAATACTGGGTTTATAAGCGGTGGAACTTATTTAGCTGCTGCAGATACGGTGCTGTTTCTGGATGTCAATGATACCGTGAATTTCAGAGTTTCATTTAATCCCGGTGGGTTATCTATTGCGAGTTTTACTTTCGGGGGTACTCCAGAAAGTAATGTAAGCTTAGAAAGAATATTATAAATATCAGGCATTCCCAATGAATAACCCCGACTACAAGAAGATATTTCAGGATATCATTCAATATCAATACCCCGAGAAAGCAAAGATTTGTGAAAACATTTTGAGTAAGGAAAGTTTAACTGGAATGGATGTTATTACCCTTAACAATATCATTTTCGGTGAACCAACAAGTTTGGAATTTAAAAAATTAAACCAAAGACATCGTTCTTATGATAAACAATCAATACAACAAATATTAAATTATCAAAATAGACACCATCTTAACAATACTCAAATTGCACTAAAATATAATCTTAGCAGAAATACTGTTGCAAAATGGAAAAAGCTTAACTTAACTATAGAACTCAAATAATTTTTTTCATCACGCATCATCCATGCGTAAAATGTATTTTTTATAGCCTTTCAAATAGTGGAAGGCTATTTTTAATTGGATTATCTTTTAGATTATGATGATTAGCTCTTTCGGGAAACAATTTAAAACAACAAAACCTCTGTAAAGATATTCTATAGCAGTTTTATTTTAAGCTTCTAACCTTGTGGAAAGTAAGGAATTTGTTAATGTTAAATTGAACTTTGTATCCTTTCCTACATGAAATTCAATAAAAATGGAATTATTTAACATTGTCACCATTATTTTAACAATCTTTCTGCCATGCCAAAAAGGAAAAGCAATTCATTTTAATAACGGAATGATCCAAAATTATTTGCTGTACATATTTAAATGATAAATTTCAATAAAATTTACGATTTCAAAAACTAAAAGAAATTACTTGATTAACACAGGATTTGCAATTCTTCTTTAATCTGGCTCAAGCGAATCAAATCATCGACAAAAGTGTTTGAAGATACGCTCGTCTTGGTCACATGACAGGATTATTTAATTCTATAATTCTTTCCAAATCTTCTACTAAATGTTTCGATATTTCTTCGGTTATGGGTACAAAAAACCTCTGAAATCATTTGATTTTCAGAGGTTTTTGATTTTTAGGGAATCAAAAGGGAGACTATTATTTTCTATTATTTAATTTATATAGTATAATAGCACTTTTAAGATGAGTATAATCCTTTTGCTCATTGTAAGAAAAAAGAATTTCTTGTTTTGACAATTTAGCTACAATATTATTAAAAAAACTTGGAGAATAGTCTTGATAATATTTTACAAACTTCTCAATAGCCTCAAAAGATTGAAAATAATATTCTTTTGAATTCATATAAATTTTCCAAGAACTAAACCGATAGTATCTACCATGCCCACCTTCTTTTATTATTGGCATTAAATTCTCTTCAATAAGGAAGTTAAATATATCAAACATCTTTACATCAAAAATATATTCAATTAAATCTGCTTTTATATATGTTAAATTACTGAATTTTGCTTGACAAGTTCTATGATTACCTCCACCAGTAAAATAAAGATCTCCATATCTTATATAGTAAATCCCACTTCTAGTAAAATTTTCTGTTTCAGTAAAACTTAAAAAATTATTTACATTATAATAATCACTAAAACGTTTCATGTTGTATAGTAGATCTATCCATCTTCTTCCTATATAACTCACATGAGTTGTCCCAACTATTTTTTCAATTGGAACTAAATAATCTTTAATTTCTCTTTCTGAATTGTAAAATTTATAATTTTCAATATCTTCTACACTTCTAAGCCTCTCATAACACCAATCTTTTATTTCAAAATTTGGATTAAACTTTTTAACATTCTCTAGGCATTCCATATAAATATTTATTTAAAATTATGACCAGATCCTTTATCAAGATAATTTATACTGATAAATTTAAAATCCAGATTTCAAAAAAACGGCATGAATCCTTTTTCCCCGTCTTGAATACTATTAACATATTGCTCGTTTTATATAATTAATTGTATAAACCTGTATTTTTATAGGTTTGAAGATTAATTTATATTAATTCTTCATGTTGGTTTCCAAAGATCCATAGGTAAACTTCCCTGTTTTTCAGGCCAACTAAAATTATTAAATTTCGTTTGTTAAACCTTATGAAAAAGAGTAATTTTTCATAAGTTCAGATTATCAAGATTATCTGAAAAAAATTAAGGGAAACAGTGAATGAGATTTGTCTTGAACATGGCATCAGCCAGCAGGCATTTTAAAAATAGAAGAGTATATACAGCGGTTTGGATGTTCAGAAGTTCTCAACATGAAAGAACGGGAAAAGAAGCTCTCTATCAGTACAAAAAAATTATAGCAGAGCTTACGCTGGAAGATACAGTGATGAAAAATGTAATCACAAAAGGATGGTTAATGAGGATGATAAAATTCGTGAGAATTTGGTTTTGCTTGCAGATCAGCATCAGACCTGGGGGTTTTAGACAATACATCACCGATTGATAAATCTGGGTTCGGTTGAAATCATATGCGGTTTACAGGATCTACAGGTCCAGGGTAAAGAGACCTTTGCTTCGGCTTTTTTATTCGATAATGTTTTTTACTTTTATTTCTTTACAATTTACATAATAACTGTTGTTTATCTGATCGTTTTTCTCATTCTCACCCATTTATTTTTTTTCATCAACACAACTGATACAGTTGACAGATTCTTACACATTTTAGGCGATTTTGATTTAGCAAAAATAGAAAAACAACCTTCGGGTTGTTTTTCTGTTTTCCATTTTCTATTGTAGAGAGTTGAAAATCAATTATTATAGTTTAAAAAATATGAAATCAGCATATCTGATACTTTATTTTACTTATCTTTTAATTACTTTCACTGTTTTTACATTTCTATTATCTAAATTTATTTTTACCATATAAACTCCTGATATCAATCCTGAAACATCAACTGTTGCTATTTTATTGTTGATCACTTTGGTCAGGATCAATTGTCCTGCAGTATTCAAAATTGTTACTGAGATAATTTTTTGATCAGAAGATACATTTAAAATATCATTTACAGGACTTGGGAAAACTTTTAAATTATTTGCTGAAGATATAACTTCTTCAACTGCCAGATTACTTACAGGACATGTAAGAGATACAAACGAAGAACTATTTGCTGTAGAACCATTACCTAATTGCCCTGTTCCATTTAAACCACAGCTAGAAATAGAGCTATCATAATTTAATAAGAAAGTATGATCAAATCCTGTTATAGCCTTTTGATGATTGTTTGAATTGGTCACTGTAATCGTGTTTTTACTAGTGGTTGTTCCATCACCTAATTGACCAAAGGTATTGATACCGCAGAACCACATATTCCCATAAGAAGTAGTTCCTACAGTATGATTAGAACCGGCACTAATGCTTTGAACACCGTCATACACAGGAGTAGGTACTGACTTAGAGGTATTGGTACCATTACCAAGTTGTCCATAAAGATTTTTACCCCAAGTATAAAGTACCCCATTTGTTTTTAATCCTACGGAATGAAAACCTCCAGCAGCAACCTCCTGCCAATCAGTTTCGGTTCCTATTTGCAAGGCAGTAAATCTAGTAGCTGTAGTGCCGTCTCCTACCTGACCGTCTGAACTGGTTCCCCATGCCCAAAGTGTTCCATCAGTTTTAGTAGCCAGCGTATGTACCGATCCTAGATCAACACTACGCCAGTTAGTAGCTGTTCCTACCTGATAAGGAGTCGAGCGGTTGTTAGTTGTTCCATCTCCAAACTGAGCATTCCCATTATAGCCCCAAGCCCATAGCGTTCCATTGGTTTTAATGGCTAGTGTATTTACATCCCCGGCACAAACGCTCTGCCAGTTAGTGTCTGAAGTTATCTGGCCAGGGAAAATTCGACCGTTGGTTGTTCCGTCACCTAATCGGCTATTTCCATTAATTCCCCATCCCCAAAGCGTTCCATTGTTTTTAATAGCCATACTATGAAATGTGCCCGCGCTCACACTTTGCCAGTCATTTGCCGTTCCAATTTGTACCGGAGTTGTTTTTGCCGTGCTTGTTCCATCGCCCAATTGACCAAAATCATTGGCACCCCAAGCCCAAAGTGTTCCGTCTGATTTTATTCCAAGAGAATGACTCATACCTGTACTTACCATTTTCCAACAACCTGTAGGAAGTGTTGTAAAATTTCCTCCCGAAACCCAGTTGCTTTTTGTTCCGTTACAACTAGAACGAACCCAATAAAAATAAGTAGTTGAAGGTGATAATGAATTTGATAAAGCAATTGCAGGACCAGTTGTTGAGTGAGTTGCAGCTGTTCCACTTACAGGTGCTGTATTTACTGCAGATAAATATACTTCATAATTAGTAGGAGCAGCTGCTGGCGGATACCAATTAAGGCTGCAAGAATTTGAAGTTATATTAGATACTGATAAATTACTAGGAACTCCACAAGTAACTAGCCCCATACATTGAATATATCTTATTCTATTTGTATTTTGTGTGCCACAAGAGGCATTGGTATTTATATGATATCTAACAACTCCTGAATAAGTACCCGAAACCCAGTTTAGAGGTGTGGTACCTGATGCTAGAACCATATTTCCTAAAGCATTGGTTACTGTAATATAATCCGAGGAATTCGAACTAAAAAAAGTATATTGTGTATTAGAAACTACATTTACGTTTGAATATTCACCAGCATAAGCATCGGCAACAATTTGCTGCGGGCTACCAGTACAGGTTGGGGTAAAAGTAGCATTTGGATATAAACCATGCGTTGCCCCATTACAAGTTAAAGCAGCAAGTGTAGTAAAACTCCCACCATAAACCCAAGCACTTTTTGTTCCATTACAATTAGATCTTATCCAATAATAATAAGTTGTCGCTGCCGAAATTCCATTCAATACTCCCGCACCTGCCGATGTGGTTGTTGCAGAAGGTGTTGTAGTGCTTGTTGGGGCAGTATTGGATGTAATAATATAAATATCATAATTTGTTGGCGCTGTTGCTGGTGCTGTCCAGCTCAATCTGCAAGAATTCGATGTAATATTAGAAACCGATAATTGTGAAGGTACACCACAATTTACAGTTGTTGCGCATTGAATATATTTAGTTCTGTTTGTGTTTTGTGATCCACAGTTAGAATTACTATGTAAATAATAGCGTATCCCACCTGTATTTGTACCTGAAGACCAGCTTAATGGTGTTGGGCCACTTGCTAAAACTGAAGTTCCTGCACTATTGGTAATTGTTATAAAATCGGTTCCCACAGAAGAAGAGAACACATATTGTTGGTTGGCAGTAATATTTACATTAGAATATTGTCCTGCAAAAGCACTAGAAGTAATAGTCTCCGCACTACCAGTGCATGAAGGCGTAAAAGCAGCATCTGGATACAAACCATAAATAGCTCCATTACAACTTAATGATTGGTTTGCTGTGAAAGAGCCACCTGAAGCCCAGCTGCTTTTTTCTGTACCACAATTAGATCGAATCCAATAATAATAGGTAACACCCGCTGTTAAACCATTAATGTCTTTCGTTGTAGTAGTATTGGTATGTGTAGCTGTGCTATTGACTGTTGGAGCCGTATTTGTAGTGACCATATAAATTTCATAACCACTACTTGGTACATTCGTTGGAGCAGCCCAAGACATTCTTATAGAATTGGAAGTAATGTTGGCTACTGCCAAATTAGATGGAGGTATACAAGTAACAGATGTTGTAATACAATTTACATATTTATTACGCGGATTTGTTGTAGTCATACCGTAACCACATTGGGCATTGTCATGAGAATAAAAACGAACAACTCCAGAAGTAGAGCCCGAATTCCAATTTACAGGATTTGTACCACTTGCCAAAACAACCGTTCCTAAAGCGTTAGTAATGGTAATAAAATCGGTACCATAATTGGTTTTAAATTGATACTGAGTGTTTGGAACAACAGCTATATTGGAAAAACTACCACTTTTTACATTCGTGGCAAAAAAATCATCACTCCCTGTACAGTTTGGTGTAATGGTAGCTGAAGGATAAATGCCATTATAGGCACTATTACATAACAGTGAAGAAATTGTTGTAAAAGTCCCACCATATATCCAAGCACTTTTTTGATAATCACAATCAGAACGCAACCAGTAATGATAGGTAGTATCTGGGTTTAAATCATTAACAAAAAGCGAATTTGTTGTAGAAGTAAATACGGGTACTGTTGCACCTGGCGTGGCAGATGAAGTACTCACATAAGCTTGATAGCCAAAAGCAGGTGCTGTGGCAGGCGTAGTATAATTGATTGTGCATGATACTGGTGAAATATTCGAAACACCTGTTGGTGTCACATCTAAACACGCCTGAGCCGTAACCCAAGTTACTTTTCTTGTTCGTACAAACTGATTGGTGGTTTGGCATTGTGCATTTTGATGAATGTAATACCGAACCGCCTGATTATAAGCTGAAACAAAACTTACAGGGGTAACCCCAGAGGCAATTACTTGCGTACCGGTGTCATTGGTAATTGTTATATAATCAGTAGATACCGATGTGGAAAAAGTATAATACTTTGATGGTTCAATATGTACATTGGTATATTGGCCGGTTCTTGCATCGGAGTTGATCGTGTTCGAGCCAGCTGCACCAGTCGCTTGATGAATCCCAGCAGGATATTGAATCCCTGTTGTGCACTGAGCTGAAATTTTTGATGCTATGAGAAAAAGCATCAAAAGTAAGGATAGGGTAATTTTCTTCCTCATCTTAATAAAAGTTTATAATGGTTATTTAGTTCTATATTTTTTATAGTGGCCAAATATAGAGTATATTTTGGGGAATTTTTGAAATTTGAGATTTGAGATTTGCTTTCATTGCAAATAGTATCAGACATTTTGAAAATTACATTATTATCTGATCTATCTTCACCTCTTGGAAATAAAATTTTCGATATACCATTTCTTATACATTCAGGAAAACATTTCATATATACAATCGTGTTGATAGCAAGTCTGAACATTTTAGACAGCGTAATAGATTGTATATCCTGTTGTTTTTTAAGGTATAATTTGCGGCTCATAAAAGCACAAACTGAAGAAATGACTATCCCAACAAATGTGATTAGAGATAAAGTCTTAGGCAGAATCATGAAAATTAAAGTTATCATTCTCATAAATTTGTTGGTTAATTTTACATATGGTTAATAGTTATATAATGCTTTGTCAAAAAAGCGTTTTCAAAAATAGAATAAAAGTTCTCATTGATTTTAGTAAATGAATATTCGTAAGGATCTGGAGGAAATTCGTACGCTTTCTGAGTTTTTATATAAAAGAAAAATCCCAAACTACCTAAAATCAGGGCCTGGGATAAGGTTATTAGTTTTTTGTTTTTTCTCAGGAACTTAGCCGTTAAAAATCTATTACTTCTAAGCTTGCTATGTTTCCACATTCACAATGCAATAATAAAACAAAACATCATAACAATTCCGGCCAATGAACATTTGCCGGAATTAAGAATAAATTCGTTAGCTTTTTAAATAAATCTGTTTAAAATCATTGAACCTGAAGATTCTGTAACAAAAGAAGAAAGTCCTCTTTCTTTCGTACCGAAAGCGGAATTGCCACCTTATTCTTCATCACTATGGTATTCCCGCCGTCTGTTTTGATATAGTGATCAAAATAGGCCATATTGATTAAATGGGACTGATGTGTTCTAAAGAAATTAAATGGGGATAATAGGTTTTCATATTCTTTTAAATTGGTAGAAACCACCAGTTTAGGCGCATTAATAAAATAAAAAGTAGTATAGTTTTTATCTGACTCACAGTTTACAATATCCTGGATATTAACAGAATATATCCTATCAGCAGTTTTGAGAATTAAATTTTGAAGATTCTTCGGGCGTTCAAGATTGGCAAATAAATTATTGAGTTTTATATCAAAAAGGTCTTTGCTCAATAGTTCTTCAGCTTTTTCTACTGCTTCCACCAATTCATTGGCATTTAATGGTTTTAATAAATAGTCGATAGCTGAAAAACGGAAAGCTTTTATGGCAAAATCTTCGTATCCTGTAATGAAAATAATTTTAAAGGTAATGGGGCTTAGCTTTTGTAGCAGTTCGAAGCCTGTACCGTCAGGCATTTCAATATCAAGAAAAACAATATCGGGAGATAACTGCCTGATAATTTCAACTCCTGATTCTACAGAATCAGCCTGTCCGATTATTGTAATATTAGGACAGTTGGCTTTAATTAAAGTACAGTTTTTCTTTCTGATTTCCTGATTATCATCAATTACAATAGCTCTTAACATGGTATATTAATTTTCGTGAATGTAGGGTATTTCAAATATAATTTTGGCACCTTGTATATTGCCTTCTGTGTCCGTTTTATTTTCTGATTGTACTTCAAAGTCTTTATTTTGGGTATAATTCAGTAATCTTTCTTTGGTTATTTTCATCGCCATTGATTTATGACCCGTTTGTTTCTTCTCATCATTGAACCCTAAACCATTATCTATTATTTCAAAGAATAATTTCTCTTGACTGAAAGAAAAAGCAATTTCGATCATTCCCTTTTCATCCTTATTTCTAATCCCGTGTTTAATGGCGTTTTCTATAAATGGCTGTGTTAACATTGGGGGTATAAAATAAGACTCTGTATCAGATACATTTACAATATTGATACTATAATTAAACCTGTCATTATAAAGAAGCTGCTGTATGGATAAGTAATTTTCAACCATATCGATTTCCTCTTGCAGCGAGATATAATTCTCATTGGAATTTTCCAGAATTTGCCTTGTTAATTTAGAAAAACTATTCAAATAGGATATGGCAACGTTTTCTTTCCCGTTGATAATAAGACTCTGAATATTATCTATAGAGTTGAAAATAAAATGTGGATTCATTTGAGAAAGCAAAAGTTTCTGTTTTATTCTGTCTTTTTCAAGAATCGTAATTTTTTGCTTCTGCTTGTTATTCCGGTAATAAAAATATCCGCCCAATACTACTGATAACAATACTCCGGAAAGCGCAATCAGCCAGTTGTTTTTAGCTGCTGTTTTCTTTTCTGCATTTAGTTCCAGGTTTAATTGCTTTTTTTGAAAATCATATTTAATCTGCTGCTGTGCCAATGCATTTTTAGAAGCTTCAACATTGCTGGAATCCTGTAGCTTATTTTGAAATTCATATACTTCCAGTGCTTTTTTAAAGTTATTATTTTCTTTATAAACTTTAAATAGCAAGTTTGAGGATTTCTCCTGCAGTTGCAGATTGTTAATTTTTTTACTTATTGAAAACCCTTCTTCCAAAAAGGATTCGGACTTCATAAATTCTTTTTTCCGGTAATATAAATCCCCTAAATTGATATAAGTATTGGCCTTAGATAATTCTCCATCATCCGTTTCCAGAGCTTTTCTTAAAAGTGAATCCGATTCCTCAAATTCTTTTTCCTCCATCTTTACCTGTGCTAATTTATTCAGAATAACACTGGTAGTAGCATAATCTCCAAGTTCTTTGCAAAGGGCAAGAGCTTTGTTGAAATAAGATACTGCTTCAGGATATTTTTTTAATAATAAATAGGAAGATCCACAATTGGAATACACCATACTTAGAGTATATTTATCATTACCCGTCAGGTTTTTCTTTTTTTCAAAGTAATTAATTGTTTTTTTTAAGAATTCAATGGCTTTCAGATATTCTCCCTGATCAATATAAACCGAGCCTATCACTGAATTCACGTAAGAAATTCCTTCCTGATTTTCCTTTTTGTTTTTCTCAAAATATTTCAGTGCAGTAAATAAACATGATATTGCTTTTTCATATTCATTGATGTGAGAATAGAATATACCTTTATTTACAAGGTTATAATTCATTTCATAGTAATCTCCGGTTGATTTGAAAAGAGCTATACTTTTATCAGCATACTCTAATGTTTTCACAACATCTCTTTTGGCTTCATACATTGAAGATAAGTTGCCGTAATAAATTGCTAAGTACTGGGTGTATTTTATTTGTAAATCCTTACTGTTGGCCTTCTTTAAATTTTTGGAAGCAATTTCCCCCATCATTCCTGTCAATACATCAGATGCAGGACTATTTGAAGGTATCTGATCAATCAAATTGGCTATTTTCGATAGCTTGAGGGTGTCATGTATTTTGGGATTTAATATTTCTTTTTTCAAGGAATCAATAGTTCTATCCTGAGCATAAATATTTGAAAAAATAAAAAGCAGAAATGTGGTTACGGTTAGTAGTTTAGTTTTATACATAAATAATAAAAGAAGGAATTGAATTTGGAAAATAAAATTAGCACTTAGAGAATTATTTCTCCTTTAACTTCTTTTTTCTTTAAATTTTCATTAAATATTTTCCCTATTAAATAAAATCGAAGCGCAATATATAAATTAAAATTAAGCTTAGAAATAAACTTTAAATTAAATATTATAAGTTTATCATTATCCAGAAATATTTGTATTTAAACACCACGTCTTGATTAAAATTTTAACATCAATTTTCTACTCTTCCTAAAAGTGGATGCTCTAACCTGAATTTAAAGTGTTGATAAGGATTCATTATTTTCCTGAATTTTATATATAAATACTAAGACAGATTTACACCTTCTCCTTATGGAAATATTACTTTGCCACTGCTAATCCATTGGTTATTATTATTCCATTCTCCACTACAATCACTTTGCATATTCATAATCACTTCCTTCTTATAAACATCTACAATAACACAGAGGTAGTTTTCATATAATTGTTTATTTACTCCATCCTCTACATATCCTTTTGAAATATGGTCCAGTACAATATATCTGCTATTGGGAGAGATCCCTAATATTCCACCATCAGAGTAATTCATACCATATCCTTTTATTTTATATGTTTTATTGCCATTCAAAATAAAAGGGTTCTGATACATTTCAAATTCTTTATTATAAGTTTTGAAGCCCAGCTTGTAGGATTTAGATATAGGAATAAGCGGAGTTTTCCTTCCTGATTGAGAGAAAACAAAAGAAAAGAGCTGTAGTAGAGATAATAGTAGTATTTTTTTCAAAACTTCATCCTTATTTCTGTATCTTCTCATTGCACTACTTTTTTTTCAAATTCTTTAAGAACATTAAAATAATAATTGTCTTTATTCTGCTTGAAATAAAGCCTGTCACCGACAATATTATTTCCAAGGAAGGTCCGTTTAATGATCAGGATATTTTCTCTGCAACAATCTGCTGTAACTTCTATAAGAGCATTACTCCAATAATTGAATGTTTTTAAACTTACATTTTTGCCCAACCACTTATTTTTATTCCTGTCTAATGATAAAAAGATACTGTCATCTGTCACCTTCTGATGAATAATAAGATGGGTCTTCAATGCTTTGTTCCAAATTTTCAGCTCCTGAGCATTAATACAATTAAAACCTGAGCAATTATTACTTTAAAAATTCATTAGAAAATCATATTAAATCCTTTTATTATTTTGTTCTAGTATAAACATATACAGGAACTTTCCTAAGATCTTTTTTCTGAGATTTCATCAAAGAAATATATTTATTGTAATGTTGCTTCGCTTTATCTTTTTCTCCTATATTCCAGTAACTGTCCGCCAAATTAAGATATGTAACAGTTCTGTTGGGAAATTTACTGATTATCTGTGTTAAAAGTTCAATAGCCACTTTCTGATTACCATTATTTAACAGAGCAAATGCTATATTATTATAATCATCAACATTTTTTTGAGATAGAGGATATTTCTTCTTAAAATCCGGCAATACTGTTTCGTTAAAATAGTCTGCCAACAAAGGATAAGCAGATAAATCAGTATAAAGTTTTTTAAGATTTCCATAAGACTGTATTATTCCTTCATGATCAAAAAAATTCAAGGATTTAAACCCTTTAGAATCTATTTCAAAGGTTGCATAATTTATATTTTTAACAGGAAGATTAATATTTTTGGTAAGAATTTTAATGTTTTGGTCTTCACATTCCTGACAAGGATTATAGAAATTAACATTTTTTACATACCAGCTTTTTTTATATAAAAAATTTACTGCACCGTATAATACTCTGTCACCACTATAATGTATCATAATTTCATATGGATTTGAATATTGGATACGGGCATTACTAAGTGCTGTAATCTCAGGCAATTCAATGCTGTCTGTTTTTTTATTTCCAAAATGAATGGTTACAAGATTACTTTCCAACGTAACCTCATCTTGAAGATTATCATGATCCAGGTCATAATAATTGACTTGTGCAGATAAAAACCCAGCAAAAGACAGACAGATAGCTGATACTGTTTTGAAAACCTTATTTTTTAATTTTATCACGGTTGATGCATTTTGTGTTAAATTTAAATACATTTGTTTTTAGTTCATTATAATAAACATTCCTTTCTGCCATTCCGTTTCCTCCTCCATTTACAAATTTTGAGATGATAGAAAGGTATTTATCTCCATAATCGGAAACTTCATTCAAATTCTTATGCAATATCTCTTTATATTTTTCCTTATTAGCTTTGGTTCCATATTCTATTGTTTTGTAAATATCCCAAAACCAGCCAGCAGAATCAATAGCAAAATATAAGCTATTAGCAATCAATCCAGCTCCATCTACATCCACTAAATCAACAACTTTCTCTTTTACTTTTTTCTTCTTTTTATTCAGAACAGGATTTCCTTTATCATCAAGTTTGTCTCTGGTATAGATATATTTTTCCTGATATTGTTTTTTCCTGTCAAAGAGATCCTCTATCTTTTTACCTTGCACCAGCTGAGGTTTCTTTGAAATCACATAGGTAAGATACTCTTTTTGCTGGTCCCTCCATGTCAACTGCATTCCACCTCTTCCTTTATATCTGGGGCCATCACCCGCTACCGTATGCCCATGCTGCTTGGACTCAGGATGATTACCAGGATCATATCCTACTCCACTTGCATATTCCAAAGTTGTTCCCAATCTGGCCGTTTCATGATAGCATTGGGCAAAAAAGTGTATTTTTCTTATACATGTATTGATATGATAAGTTTTAAACATAGTGTTTAGCTCTTCCAATAACCTTTCATAGGTAGTATCTGCAGCGGGTAAAGGGCAGTTTTCATCTGAAAATATGGCTGTAGATTTTTTCTTTTCGGATGCTCTGAGCTGTTTTACAACAAGCTTTAATTCATCCAATGTCATTTCTCTGTCACAAAAGCATTTTCCCTCATCCTTCGGATTCGGAACAGGTGCTCCTTTTGCTTCAATACTATCTGGCTGATGAATTTGTCCGCTATCTGTAATTTTAATATCAATCTGTCCGTAGTTACAAGGAATTGTGCTTTGCTGCAATAACACGAGCTGCTCTTGGGACAGATAAGTGCCTACTTTTTTCCATTCTCCCACTTTCATTACAGAAGCACAAGGCAGCGCAGCATTAGGACTTTTAAGACAGTTTCCTGTAAACACAAGACTTTTAGGGCCTTTTTCCTTTACTGTAGCTGTTTTCTTCTCCTGAATGGTTGGTGTATTGTAATTAACAACCATTATTCCTTTAGGATTGGTACATAGTGTACATTCCAAAGCGGCTGTATCGATGACAACTTTCAGGCTGGCTTCTGCTTTTTCTTTTTCAGCATCCTCCGCTCGTTTATCCTCCATCTTCCTTCTGTTATCCGCCCTCTGTTGCTCATTGTCCGGTACCGTTTCCGGAGTGGTATGATCTCCGTCGTTATTTACCCTACCCATAATAATGAATGTTTTAAATGGAAATTGTTTTTTCTGACTTCTATAAATCCTTCTTCAAGCTGGTCTTCCCCGCTTACAAACAGTCCCCTGAAGTCATCGGTATCTGTTTGTTCAAGATTTTCAGCAGAGATCTTTAACATCATTTTATTACCTTCTCTCACAGGTGTCATAATTTCTGTAAATCCGTCTGGGGATTCTCTTTTCTTTTTGGCATCAAATGCCTGTAGCAAACCGTTGAACAGTAATCCAAACATCTGATAGCTTCCCAGAAAGTCAATCAGTTTTTTTTCATCTTCCAGCAAATTACTAATCTGGCTGAAATAGTGATCTACGGCCTCTCCTTTATGTGTTTCAGACAAATCTGCCTGAATTTTATTCCATCTTAATCGTAAGAAAAGTAAATTATCTACCGTCGTAATATTTCCTTCGTCATCTACCCTGCATTCTATTTCATCAAATAAGTAACTGATCTTTTTTAAAAATTTATCCATGGTTCCTTCTTCTTCGGAAAAATCAAATCGGGTAACCAGGATCTGAAAATCATGCTCTTCTTTTACTTTTCCATAGTAATACACCTCAACTTCTCTTGCGTATTTTTTCTGAGTAGAATACACCGGATTTTTCTGTTCCGTAACAATGGTCTCCAACCGATATATTTTCTGGTGAAGATTCTGTAATATTCCTGACATTGTTAATACACTCTTCTTTGATAATCACTATTAGGGTCCATTCCCATCCAGTCTCTGTTAGCCGACCAATGGAGATATTTATTTCTTATGGTTCTTAATAAGGTCTGTGATTGGTTCACATGAAGACGTACTTCAGGAATATTCATAACGGGATGTTCATTTTCAATAGTTACTGTAGGACTTTCAACAGGATCATTAGCAGCAAGTCTTTCATTTTCCTTTTTAAGGTCAGCATCACTGATAAATGACCATGGCTCTCCATTCCCAAACACATATTTATTGAGAATCTTCTCCGCCTCAACTAAGTTCTTATCGTGGGCTATAGGATAATCATTTACTGTTTTTGTCATTAATTGATGGTCATAAATCCCTTCTCCAAGCTTTTCCATAAACTGAAGCGGGATATAGCTGTATTCTTTTCGGAGGAACCGAACTCCTCTTATTTTACGGTATGCGCTTCCAAATGACAGAATATTAAGAGCTGTATTATGGATGGTAATCTGAGAAGGAGTGAACCAATGTTCATCAATCAATTGTTGCCTCCGTTCCTGTAATGCTCCGAATGATTTGTGGTTGGAGGTCTCAATTTCATCCACCTCTTCTGTTCCGTTTTCGTAAGCTCCTCCGATATCACAGTGAACTCCTGGGAATTCTTTTTCAATAATATGTTGATTATCTTTAGGTTCTTTTACTCCTTTTGAGGTAAATGTGGTTAATGAAAAGTTCTCGCGATGCTCATTTTCTGCCGTGAAATGAACTGCTTTACGGAATGGTCCCGGATTTCTAAGCTGTAATTGCTCCACATCATCAGCAAAGTTACGGGCTGATCCTAATGAAGCGTGCAATATTCCTCTATATCCTACTCTTTCCATGGTTCCCATATCTCCAAACTCTTCATAAGAGGAAACGGTCTCGTAAACTCCTATGAAACGGACTTCCAGCTCCAGATCTTCCAGTTGCTGAACAGATAATATTTTTTTACTTAAAAGATAATATCCCAGAAAGCCAAATTTTGGGAGTTTTCCGTCAACAAGATATTTCGGATCTACTTCTGTTTTATCTTTATCTAACCAGATATCTTCATATTCTGCTACCAATGTTTCATTTCCGTAAGATCCACTTTCTTTATATCCGACTACTTTTCTTGATTTTTTGACCTCAACATCCTGTGTTCTTTTATTACCATTGATCTCATACGCAAAGTTTCTTGCAGCAGCTGCACCGCGGCTGAAACCGAATGTATCTATGGTAATCCTAACCATTTTTTTCTTCGAACTCCCACCCGGAAGAAGACTATTAATTCTGGCGGCAACCATTTCACAACCTCTTCTTACTTTTCCTCTTACTCCTGTTTTTCCGGAACCATACTGAAACCCATCATCCACATCCCTATCGTTATCCACAGTACCTATTCCTTCTACATATACACCATATTTATATTGTTCACAGCTTTTATACATTCTGGCAACATTAGTACTATCGTTACTATAGCTGTTATCTACTCCTTGACTGTCCAGCCATCCTCTATGGCTGCCTCTGAGATACTGAGCATATTCGGAATTGTCATCGTCTTTTAAATTTTCAAACTCTTCTTCCTGTTTTTTCCTTGTTTCCTTTATAGCCTCTTCCTTTTCCAGCATTTTATCTTCGGAATCCATGCGCAGAATTTTATTTTTACCATCTCTGTATTTCTCCCGTAGTTCCGTATTCTTCAGGCTATTTAAAGTACCATCGAAAAAGACTCCTATTTCAAGATGAATTTCATCAATAGGAGGTTTTGCATTCCCTGTGTTGTATACAAAAGTCTTTCCCATAATTTTTGTGTTTAAAAAACTTCTATGCTATCAGCCTTTATGAAAGCTTCTTTACCATTTTCACCTTTCAGTTTTATGGTTAAATAACTATTGGCTTCGTTTACTTTTACAATAATATCTGCCTTGGTTGAATTCGGATTATCGCCAAATACAGTTTTAAATGCTTCAAAGCCTGATTTTTCATTTAAAGTACATTCACCACCATATTCTTTTCCATCCGCTCCCACGAAATCAAATACAATTCTTGTGGGTATTGCTCTCATTTCGTTTTTAGATAATGGGGGTTTAGTAGTTTCAAGCTGTTCCCTTTCTCCATTAATAGTCGTGAGTTTTACATTCGCCAAGGGATATAATTTTGCTTTTTCCGGAAGTTCAAAAACCAGTTTCCAGCTGTATCGTATTCTATAGGTATCCCAAAGTCCGAACGGAATGGGTTTTCCTTTGTTTTCCTCTCTTACTTTTGCAGGAATAATCTGCTCCCGGCTATGAACCATATCCAGATAATCCTTTCTCCAGAAGCGATTCTCATGACTGTCTAACTTTGCAATTTCAGATTCAGGGATCTTTACTTTCTCGGCCTGGTATCTTCCTATTTCTTTTTGATGGCCTATTCCTTCTACCCAAACTACGACAACCCCTCCAGGAGCTAGCCCAATGCCAAATGTATCGTATGTCATATGTTCAATATCACCACTTCCGTTGGTTACCTTAACATCAAATCCTTTTTTAAAATATTCCCTGATCTTATCAGTATCAACAGCTGTATCAATAAGATAAAACTGATTCTCCATATAAGACATCCAGATAAAATCCAAACGGGTAGGAAGACCTTTAAAATTACTTGACATTCCATTACTAACTGTACCCCAGGAATTGGTACCTGGAGTCATTCCATTATCCAGACTTACCCATCCGCCTCCTTCATAGTCAATACCTCCTTTATAGACTTCCATCGGATACCCCAAGGCTGCCGAAGTCCCTTCACTCCATTCGTATTTTGTCATTGGTGTAGTTATTTTATGATCTTTTTTTTCCTGACACGAGATCTGGGTAAAGAACAAAAAGCTTAGCAAATACTTTATTATTTTATTCATAGTAAATATGGTGGTCATCAGTAAATAAACGATATACCATCAATTGTATGTATTATTATCCTTTGTTTACCTTAGCATCTATTTTTCCCAGCATTTTGGCAACTCCTGAACTTTGAAGCAGAATATCTCCATTTTTTGCTTTATGAGTTGTTGTAGATGTAGTTTCTTTGAGGTCTCCTGTTATATTAACTGTTTTATTCTCATTAACCGTCTGCTTATAATTTTTGGACATAAACTTATGATTATTGGTAATGTTCACTGCATTATCATTTCCAACACTTGTTCTCATATTATTTCCTACGTTGATATCAAGATTTTCACCTACATTGAAGGTCATATTTTTAGGAGATGTTACGGTAATATTTCCTTTTCCATCCATGAAATAGTTATTTCCACTGGGATCGATGATGGTAACGCTTCCTTCGGCATCATTCATTAAAACCCTAATCCCGCTTCTGGTTTGAATTGATTTTAAGTGATTGTCTATACCACCGCCAAGAGCCGTTCCGCCATGGAACATTCCGCCCATTACGAACGGGCGGTCCGGATGATTATGAACGAAACCTACCATTACCTGATCTCCTACCTCAGGAATGGCTACATATCCTCTATTCTGAGTAATTTGATCGGTACCTCCGGCATCAGGAGCCATCATTCGGATGAAATTGGTGGTATCATGCAGCTGCCAGTCGAATCTTACAGTAACTCTTCCCTGTCCCAGCGGATCTGTATTCGAGATGACAGTAGCTATCTGAGGTTCTGCAATAGGCACGGTAAAATCAGGAGTTGGAATATATCCTGTATCTGAGGCTATAGCTTCAAATCTTCCTTCATAGCGTCCCAGAGTATCTATTTCATGTGTAACTTCCGTGATCATCAATTTGGTGAAATAAGAAGTCTGATTACTGTCGGTCTTCCGCATATTGATATCAGCAACACATCCCGGATATAAAAAAGGAATGGTGGTTCCTCCTGAAACGGTAAAAACATCTACCGCTCTGCTGCCGGCTGTACTGGTTTGGGAAATGACCACATCCATATCCGTAGCCGCCTTTATTGGGGCAATTTGTAATGATGGAGTTTTAAAGATTTTATCATTATTCTGATAGGCTGTTTTTGCCAGATTTCCTACATGTTTAATAGGGGTTTCTCCGGAAGTGAGCTTAGCATTGGAACTGCTGTTATATCCATAAAAGCGAGGTTTGATATGAACAGCTTTCATTTCCACGTTAATATCTGAAACATTGCTTCCATAGATCAGTTCCAGCGCTTTATTTTGAGGTGGCATATTTCCGAAATGAAGTATTTCTCCGTCATAATAGAATTGCTCACCATAGGCTTCTGCCATTCTGCAAAGATAATTGTAGTGCGTTTCGTTGTATTGGGAGCTGTACAAAATCTGAGCAGATGCCTTTGCATTCACCTTTACATCAAATTTACTGTTTTCGATACCCTGTTTTATCACATCTGTAGCAATAATTCCCATATTAACAGGTTGCTCTCCACCAAAACTTTGGGTATGAGGAGCTGCATCCAGAAGAATGGTAGGGCTGTATCCTTTCAGTACGATATTTCCAAGACTGTGATTTTCCTGACTGAATCCTACTTTTGTAATCACCCCTACGAAGGTTCTTTCAGGGCTTCCTTCTACATCTTTATATTTAAAAACTACGGTTAAGCGTTTTCCCAAAAACTGCTGAGCTTCTTCCAGATCATGGTTTTGTACCCCATCCAAGGTATCATGTGCCAATGTTAGTTCAAAATTATGATGTTTTTTTACACTCTGCTGTAAGCGAAAGTGTTTGAAATGTTTAATCATTTTGCCTTCAATTACGATATCCAGCTTTACTATACGGTTGATTCCAGGAATATGATTCTCCGAAATCTTTTCGGAATTCGAGATATTTTTAGTCATATTAATGTAAGGTGTTTGGTAGGTTTTATTTTTTGAAAAAAATTCTAAAAACAATACCTTTTATATAAAATTATAAATTTTTCACAATATGAAATCTATTTTTACTTGATTTATTTTAACAATCACAGGAAATTAGTAAGAATATTTGCTCAGATTCTGACGTATTTATCAGAGCCAAAAAAACAGAACAGTATCTAATGTACCATTCTGTTTTATATGTACTTGATTTTTTAAAAAACTAGGTTCTTAGGCTGTAGGCCAAGCTCCATGGTAAGCAGAGTTTCCTAAATCAATTTGTTCTGCACTTACAACAAAAGTGATATACATACTGTTTTCATCCACTGCATCGAAATCTACTTCGTGCTGGATTACATAACCGTTTTGCCACTTTAAAGTTGTTAATGTTCCTTCCTCGTGAGATTTGTTGAAAGTAATTTCTCCCACTGTAGGTTTGTACTTTCCGTTTAGTAAGCTTTCCAGAATGTCTGATTTTTCTGTAGCTTCTACTGTAATTTTGATAAGAGCATTAGAAGGATCTGAAGCTACACGTCCTGATACATCTGTAGATCTTGATACGCTGTAGTTAAGCTTTAATAACTTTTGTCCTTCTCCGTTGTTGAATTTTAAAATTCCTCTTGAATTTCTTTCTGCCATGATCGTAAATTTTAATCGTTAATATTGTGTGATTTGATGTTTTATATCACCAAATATAGATCTATTTACAATACAGCCCTACAAATTAAATGGAAATTTCAAAAAGTGTAGTACTTCTACGACTAACAATCGTTAGGCAAAATATAATCTGAAAATCATATACTTATCCTTAAAAAAACTTTAAATAGGGTATTAGAAGCTTAATCTACCTCATGCTACATTCACCCCGAAAAGATGTCCTACCAATGCTGTAATCCCCATGGCCACTGTTCCCCAGAAACAAATTCTCAAGACTGCAATTTTAATACTGGATCCACCAGCTCTGGCTGAAATTGCTCCTAAAAGCATCAAAAATATAATAGAAAAACCATATTGAAAGTAAACCATTTGCTTGATAGGCGCTACAATAGAAACAGTAAATGGCAACAGCGCACCTACAGCAAATGATCCGAATGATGCTATTGCTGCCAGCAAAGGTTTTGCCTGTGTGATTTCATTAATTCCCAATTCATCTCGAGCATGGGCTTCCAATGCATTATGTTTGGTAAGCTCAATAGCAACCTGCATGGCTGTTTCCTTCGTGCAGCCTCTTTTTTCATACACTTTAGCCAGTTCCTGGAGTTCTACTTCCGGCATTTCTTCAAGCTCCCGTTGTTCCCGGATCAGATCTGCCTTTTCCGTATCTTCCTGTGAGCTTACTGAGACATATTCTCCGGCAGCCATAGACATTGCACCGGCAATCATTCCCGCCAAAGCAGCAAGAATAATGATATTCCGCTCCGGCTCTGCTGCTGCTACACCAATAACAATACTTGTAGTGGACAGCAATCCGTCATTAGCCCCCAAAACAGCTGCCCTAAGCCAGCCTATCCTGTTTACATAATGCTTTTCCAGTTGATGATGCATAATTAATTTCTGTATGGTGTTATTTAGATTATAAATAGGGAAATGAAAAGTATAAAATTATTTCAGAGCCACCTCAATAAAACTTTTTAAACTCAGCTTAAAGTTATAAAATGTTTCTTCAAGAATGATTTTAAATTACCCTCAGTTTTTATGAAAAAAAAGCAAGTATTTTATCGTACAAAGTTTGTTCATACCATCAATAAAATAGGATTTAAAACATTAATAGTCAAAACATAAGACTCAAAAAAACCAGCATTATTACGTCAAAATCCTATTTTCTTATCTTTGCATCCGTAAAATCCGATAACAATATCAATGAGTTTATTATATATCAACTGGGATGTTAATCCTGAAATCGTTAATATTTTAGGTGTTTCCATTAAATATTACGGCCTGTTATTTCTTTCAGGACTTGTTTTATGCTTCAATATTTTAAAAAGCATTTATAAAAAAGAAAACTTAAGTATCCAGGCCCATGAGGCCATATTTTCATATGCGCTTATCGGGATTTTAGCCGGTGCCCGATTAGGGCATTGTATTTTCTATGATTTCGATTATTATTCCCAGCATCCTCTAGAAATCTTTTTACCCATTCAAAGAGGTCCAGATGGCGATTACCATTTTACCGGTTTCGCAGGACTTGCAAGCCACGGTGGTGGAATTGGATTAATGATTATGCTGCTCATCTATTCCAGAAAGTTTAAAATACCTTTAATGACTGTTTTGGATGCCATCGCTATTGTACTTCCTTTGGCCGGAGTTTTTATCAGACTGGCCAATCTTATGAATTCTGAAATCATTGGAACTCCTACCAATGTTCCATGGGCATTTATATTCCATCAGGTAGATAATCTTCCGAGGCATCCGACCCAACTTTATGAGGCGATCTCTTATTTTGTTATTTTCCTTCTTGTTTATCTTATTTACAAGAAAGACATTTTCAAAATCGGAAAAGGATTCTATTTCGGGATCAGTATTCTTTTAATCTTTATCATGAGAATTCTGATTGAGTTTATCAAGGTAGATCAAGTAGAATTCGAGCATGGGATGAGCTTAAATATGGGACAGCTTTTAAGTATTCCTTTTGTTCTCCTGGGACTTTTCTTCATTATTAAAAGTGTATGGGAAAAAGGAAAGATGAGAACGTTATAGTTCTCCGTTTCCTTGAATTAAATAAAAAAACTCACTGAAAGTTATTTTCAGTGAGTTTTTTATGTAATGGATTTCCGGTTATCTTGTTGTGTAACCACCGTTGGCAAAGATTGTCTGCCCTGTGATCCACCAACCATCAGTTACCAAAAACTCTACCAATGGAGCAATGTCTTTAATATCGGTAAGTCCACCCAATGCAGATGCTGATTTGTGATAAGCTACCGCATCATCTGTTTCCTGACCATAGAAGAACGGAGTATCCATAGGACCTGGCGCTACAGCTGTTACAGAAATTCCTCTGGCTCCAAATTCCTTAGATGCTGCTCTCGTAAAATGCTCTACCGGTGCTTTTGCTCCTGCATATGTGGAATAAAGCCCTGTATATGCAGCCAGTAATGAAGTTACAATCGTACAAATCTTACCGTGGCCATTTATTTTTTTACCAGCTTCCTGTAAAAAGAAATACGCTGCTTTTGAATTAACATTGAACATGGTATCATACTCTGCTTCCGTAGTTTCTGAGAATGGCTTTTTCAGTACCATTCCTACTGTGTTGATGGCAATATCCACACCGCCAAAACGGGAGATAGTTTCATCAAAAAATTTAGCAATATTATCTACTTTGGTAAGGTCTCCCTGAAAAAGAAATGCTTCAGCACCCAGTGCCTGAACTTCTGCCAGTGTTTTTTCACTTTCAGCTCTGGAGCTTTCACTATTATAGTGTATAGCCAGTTTCGCTCCTTTTGCTGCAAAGCCTTTACTCAATAATCCACCAAGGTTTTTACCTCCCCCGGCTATTAAAACAACTTTTCCTTTTACATCTTGTGTTGACATTTTTTTAATTTTTAATTTGTTGATGAAGCAAAGATGAACAATAAAAGCTATCTCAACATGGTGAATTTTTCGGGAATTTCAAACAGATTCCATTTTAAGCTTAGAAACTCTTGTAAAATATTAAAAATTTATACAAACATATTCCTTTCAATATCCTATTATCTACCAGACAGATAGAGTTTGATTTAGGGTTTTAATATTAAACAGATGCTTAACTTTTCCAGCTTAAGTGAATTTTAGGCACAGCATTTGATGCTCTCCCACCCGTATTAACACACACCATTTCATTCTTAATATATTTTTTTTAATCCTCAGCTTACTGAGGATTTTTGGTAAAAAACATCCATTGCTGCATTATTCATCTGTAAATAAGAACATCCGGTTAATTTTTCATAAAAACCATTTCTGATAATCAATCATTTAAAAACAGTTTTATTCATTTTATTATTGTATATTTGCATATTATTAACCAAAGTCTCTACTTTGTTTTCTGTAACGACTTAGAATATACGTATTCTGTCTTTGCTTTTTGAGCAGCCATATTTTAAACTTTTATTTTTCTACCCAGAACAATACTTGTCGGAATTTTAAAGCTCTGTATGATTAGGAAACCCCACAACAGGAAACATCGACGGACTTTAAGGTCTAAGGCAGACCAGAGTGAACAATACAATTTATAGAAACTAAATACTAAAAATAATTTATGGCAGATTCTTTTTCTAAAAAGGAAAATTTCAAGAAAAAAATTCAAAAGCAAAAAGAAAAAGCGCTAAGACGCGAAGAACGTAAAACGAACAACAACAAAGGAGCGGAGGATGTCTTCATGTATGTAGATGAATTCGGAAGGTTAACTTCTACTCCACCTGAACAAAGACAGGAAGTAAATCTTGATGATATTCAATTGGGAGCTGCTCCTATTATTGAAGAAGATCCAAGAAAAACAGGAATTGTTACTTTCCTTAGTGAAAAAGGATATGGTTTCATTACTGAAGATAACTCCAAAGAAAATATCTTCTTCCACAATAATAACTGTATAGAACCGGTAAAAAAAGGAAACAAGGTTTCTTTTGAAAAGGAAAAATCTCCAAAAGGATTTTCTGCAGTTGAAATCCAGATTGTTAAATAAGATAAACACATTCTGTAATATATTGCAGATATGTTTTTAAACGATACAAAAGAGACCGTCTTAATGACAGTCTCTTTTTTATTAAAACATTGTCTGAAAGCGGAGACCTTTTTACGAAAATCAGATTCTAATGCAATCACATGGGCAACCATCTGTTAACTCAGGATCTCAGTGCTCTATACTGTACTATTTTAATTGTGTTTTAGGTCCGAATTTCGGATAATTCGTAATTCTACACCTTGTATAGTAACTTCCAGCCTCTCGCTTCCAGCTTCCAGACTACTATCCTTAATTTTATGATCCCAAACTCGGGTTATTTAACAAAAAAATTATAATCTCTTTAAAAATCAAAAGAAGCTGCCTCCTACTGAGACAGCCTCTTTCTTCATCGTAAAAAAATAAAAATGGTCGGTTTACAAAACCGAAAAAGTAATTGATTATTTTTAATTCAATTTTCCCCCTAAAGCTTTAAACAACAGAACATTATTTCTCGTATTCTGATGCTGAAACTGTAACAGATCAAGCTCTGCCGTCAGTTTACTTTTTTGTGAGTTAATCAGTTCGAAATAATTCGCGTATCCTGTAAGGTACAGATCATTGGAAACCTCAACTCCACGGTCCAGAAAACCTACTTCTTCTGATTTTAATTTTAAAACTCTTTCATAAATTCTGGTCTGTTTCAAAATAGACTGAAGCTCATTGAATGCCGTGGTGATACTCTTCTGATAATTTAAAAAAGCAATCTCCTGTTCTTTACTGGCTACTTTAAACTCATATTTCAGCTGACCTTTATTAAAAACAGGAACCATTAACCCACCCAACAGCTGCCCTGCTAATGAGCTGGGTTTGAAAAATGTTTCTACAGAGAAAGAATTCATCCCAATTCCCACTCCAAGATCGATTTTTGGGTAAAAAGCTGCTCTTGCGGCCTTGGCATCTGCCTGAGAAGCCTCCAACACATAATAATGGGCTGCCACATCCGGTCTTGAGTGTATAACAGCTTCTACATTAATGGTTTTATTTAAAACATCCATATTGGTAGGCATCAGGATTTTACCACGATTCACCTCACCGCCATAACTTCCTGTTAAAGTTGTAATGGCCTGTTCCACGGTTACAATCTCTACTTTGATATGTTCTATTTCCGCCAGCCAGTTGTTATTCTGTGCTTTGAATTGTTGTACGGCAAGTTCTGTAGCTTTTCCTACTTCACGCTGTGCCAGAACAATTTCAAAAGCTCTCTGTTGAAGATTGTAGTTTTTCTGATAAATCGCCAAACGGTTATCCAAAGCTACCAACTGATAATACAGGTTAGCAATATCGGTGAAAAGCTCCACCTGAAGCAATCGCAATCCTTCTGTAGAAGCCAGATACTTCTTTTGGGCGGCAAGTTTCTTATTTTTCAACTTACCCCATGCATCAATTTCCCAGCTGCTTCTTGCTCCAAGCCAATAATTGGGCGTGAAATCACGGTTGATTTTCTGCTTTTCCGTGATATTGGGGGAAAGGTTGGTATCATAATTTCCCACTCCCTCCATCGTATATTTTCCATAGTGGTTTCCACTAACTTCTGCTCCTACTTCAAGAGAAGGTAAAAGATCCATCTTCGATCTTTGCAGGAAACTATTAGCTATTTCCACTCTTTGCTGCGCAATCTGAAAATCCGGGTTGGCCTGGACTACTTTATTAAAAAGCTCCAGTAAATGAGCATCAGTAAAATAAGCTTTCAGATCAAGTTGCTGAAATTCTTCTGAACTTACTGTTTTAGCAGGTATTTCCGGAAGTGTCTGCGCTTTTTTGATATCCGCAACCTGCGGAACAGCACATGAAACTAAGCTTAAGGCAGCTATACTGTACAATATATTTCTATGATTTAATCTTTTCATCTTTCTTCTTATTTTCAAGTTTCGCAAAGAATATATACAACCCTGGAATGACTACCAATCCGAAGATGGTTCCTATCAGCATTCCTCCTGCTGCTGCCGTACCAATAGAACGGTTACCAATTGCTCCGGCTCCTGATGCAATACACAACGGGATAAGTCCGGCCACAAAGGCAAAAGAAGTCATCAGAATAGGTCTCAGACGTTGTCTTGCTCCTTCAATGGCCGCAGGAATAATATCATACCCCTGTTTATTTCTGGCTACTGCAAATTCTACAATCAGGATGGCATTTTTCGCTAAAAGCCCGATCAGCATGACCAAAGCAACCTGTGCGTAAATATTATTATCCAATCCTGCCAATACCAATGCGATATAAGAACCAAAGATTCCGGTTGGAAGGCTTAATAATACAGGCATCGGAAGAAGGAAACTTTCATATTGGGCAGCCAGTAAAAGGTATACAAACAACAGACAGATCAGGAAAATATATACGGTTTGATTTCCTGATAAGATTTCTTCTCTTGTCATCCCTGACCATTCAATATCGAAACCTCTTGGAAGCGTTTCTTTAGCAACTCGCTCTACCGCCGCAATAGCATCACCTGAACTATAACCATCTGCAGGCTCTCCATTAATCATAGCTGACATATACATGTTATACCTCGTCAGTACTTCCGGTCCATATACTTTTTCAATGGTGATAAATGTTGAAAAAGGAATCATTTCCCCTTTATCATTTTTCAGGTATAAATTCAGAATACTTTCAGGCGTGTCTCTGTGTTCCGGACTTGCCTGAACCATTACTTTATACATCTGACTAAAACGGATAAAGTTGGTGGCATAATAAGATCCCAGCATGGTCTGCAATGTGGACATCGCATTATCTACGGATATTCCTTTCTTCGCAGCCATATCATAATCTACATTAATCATGTATTGCGGGAAAGTCGCATCAAAGCTTGTAAAGCTGTTCTGCAACTCTGGAGCTTCATTCAATTTTTTGACAAAATCTTTGGTGATCTTATCTGTATTTTCAATAGTCCCTCCTGTTCTATCCAACAAACGCAATTCAAAGCCACTTGTATTTCCAAATCCAGGAACCGTTGGCGGAGCAAAGATTTCGATCTGTGCATCAGCAATCCCTTTTGTTTTCTCTGAAAGCTCGGTAATCAATTCATTAACTGAAATAGATCTTTCTTTCCAGTCTTTTAGGTTAATCATCGCCATTCCGTAGGATGAACCTGCAATTTCCGTTACGATACTGTATCCTGCCAGTGTTGTTACGTTTTCAACTCCTTTTATCTTCTTGGCAATCACTGTTACTTCATCCAAAACCTTTTCTGTTCTTTCTACGGTCGCCCCTTGTGGAGTGGTTACACTTACATACACCATTCCCTGGTCTTCCATTGGAATAAATCCGGTTGGAAGGAACTTACTGGTTACAAACGTTAACCCAATGAACAGGAACAATAACCCAAAAGTAACTGTAGTTCTTGTGGCAAATTTTGATAGAATTCCAACATAGCCATTGGTAAGTCTTTCAAAACCAGTATTGAAACTTTGGAAAGCTCTGTCAATAATCGTTTTCTTTTTATTATGATTGTGTGGTTTTAAAATAATGGCACACAATGCCGGAGTAAGCGTCAATGCATTCACCCCTGAAATAACAATACTGATGGCCAGTGTCAATGAAAACTGACGGTAAAACACTCCTACCGGACCATCCAAAAATGCCACCGGAATGAATACAGCAGACATTACAATGGTAATCGCTACTACTGCTCCTGCAATTTCCTTTGTAGCACTGATGGTAGCATCCATCGCATTCATACCTTCTTCCATTTTTACATGAACGGCCTCAACGACGACAATGGCGTTATCTACCACAATTCCGATAGCCAATACCAAAGCAAATAATGTCAATAGGTTTACGGAGAAATCCAGCATATTCATAAAGGCAAAGGTGCCTATCAATGCCACCGGAACAGCTAATACAGGTATCAATGTAGAACGCCAATCCTGAAGGAAGATAAACACTACAATTCCTACCAGAATAAAGGCTTCAATAAGGGTTGTTAATACTGCACTGATGGAAGCATCAAGGAATCTGGAAACATCGTAGGCCATATTATATTCCATTCCGGGTGGAAATGAAGTCCCTTTTAATTCTTCCATTTTAGCTTTTACGCTTTCAATTACTTCAGAGGCATTGGAACCGGGACGCTGCTTCATCATAATGGATGCAGAAGGCCTTCCGTCTGTTTTGGAAACCATTCCGTAGTTCATCGCCCCAAACTCTACTTTAGCTATATCTTTAAGCTTCAGGATGGTTCCGTCTACATCGGATCGGATCGGAACTTCTTCATATTGCTTAGGTTCAAAGAATTTCCCTTTATATTTAATTACATATTGAAGCTGGCTGGAAGTTTTCCCGGACGTTTCTCCCACTTTTCCGGGTGCTGCCGAAATATTTTGTTTTTGCAACGAAGTAATGACTTCATCTGCAGAAATATTATAGGCTGCCATCTTCTGTGGATCAAGCCATATCCTCATAGAGTATTCTTTCTGCCCCATGATTTCAGCACGACCAACTCCATCAATACGTTTCAGTTCCTGAAGAACGTTAATATCTGTAAAATTATAAATGAACTGCTCATCCTGACTTGGATCTGTACTCGTAATGTTGAGGTACATCAGCATACTGTTCACCTCCTTTTCAGTAGTTACTCCGGCACGAATTACTTCTTCAGGAAGTTCATCAAGAATAGTTGTTACCCTATTCTGAACGTTCACCGCCGCTACATCCGGATCTGTTCCCACCTCAAAGAAAACCTGAATCAGGGTAAGCCCGTCATTGGAAGTTACCGTTGACATATACGTCATTCCCGGAACTCCATTAATGGCTCGCTCCAGTGGAAGGGCAACCGCATTGGCGGATACTTCAGCATTGGCACCAGTATATTTTGCTGTTACTGTTACTGAAGGCGGTACAATATCTGGAAACTGGGTAATCGGCATCTTTAATAATGCCATAATTCCCAGCAATACAAATAATATGGAAATAACCAACGAAAGAACCTTTCGTCTTATAAACATCTCTACCATAATAAATTGATTTAAAAATTATGAAAGGTTAATACTTCTTTTTGATTTTAATAATATCACCATCCTTTAAGGACTGAGTACCTTCATAAATGATTAAATCTCCTTTTTTAAGACCGCTTTCCAACATATAGGAATCCCTCAGCGTACTTCCGATCTTAATGCTTGTCATTTTCACCTTATTCTGTTTATCTACTACAAAAACATAGGTTTTATCCTGAATAGAGAATGTAGATTTTTGGGGAATAAGAATAGCATTATCCTGATTTTCGGAAATGATAAGTTTTCCTGAAGTACCATGTTTAATCAGACGGTCAGGATTCGGGAAAAGAACTTTATACCGGATAGATCCCGTTGTTCTGTCGATTTCTCCTTCAGCGGTTTTTAAAGCTCCGTTAAACTGATAATTCACACCGTTTGGCAGCGTTAATTCAATCTTTTGGTGACTTCCTATCTTATCATTGGCTAAAAGCTCAAAATACAGGTTTTCCGGAATTGAAAAGTAGGCGTAAACCTCGTTAAGCTGTGATAAGGTTGTTAATAAGGTTCCATTTTCCACCAAACTTCCGTCTTTATGAGGAATTACGTCTATTACCCCATCAAAAGGCGCTGTAATCTTTGTGAAACTGATTTTCTGAAGTACCGCTCTTCTTTCAGCATCTGCAAAAGCATGCTTAGCCTGAGCGGATGAAAGTTTAGCTTTTACAAGTTCCAGCTCATTATTGGCCACAAATTTTTTAGCATGAAGACTCTGGATCTGCTTCAGTTCTACTTCAGCGATACGGACATCAGCCTGAGTTTGTTTCAAAGCAGCATTGGCTTTTAAAAGTTCCATCTGTAATTCAGCATCATTGATTTTGAATAAGGGCTGTCCCTGATGAACAAACTGCCCTTCATTAACATAAATATGCTGAATAATTCCACCGATTCTGGAACGCATCTCCACATTCTTCTTAGCCTGAATATCGGTCACAAACTGATTGCTTACCAAGGTATCTTTCTCCTTGATTTCCAGTACAGGAACTTCTTTCTCTTTTTGACCGTTTTGTTTCTTGTCTTTATTGCATGACACTGCGAATAATATTGCAAGACTGCAAATTATTACATTTTTAAAATACATTTTTGAATGTTTAAGTTATAAAATTTTCGTTAAGATTATCTGAATTTCAACAACTTAAACTAGTACAACTGGAGGAGATGGAGAAAGGACTTCACTCCACAAATAATGGAAATAGCAATATCAGGAAGTATGATTTTCGGAGCAATTTTTAAAACTGCGGAAAAATCACCTACTGCCGGTTCATCCTTACGTACCGAATGTTTTATAATCTTAGAAGCTGCAGGCAACGCATGCGTATTCATATCCGCTTCTTCGTAAACATCCAGCAAATGGATATTGCTTGCATGAGGAATGTGAGGAATATTCTGCAATGATGTTTCGGCCCAATTCGAATTGAAAAGGGTAAAAACCAATATGATATAAAAATAGAAAAGTGACCTCAGACCTGCCATGTCAATCAGAATACTTAGTTTTTTAATAAAAACAATAGTGCTGCAAAAATAAGAAATTTTGATGGAGTTATTGCCCCTTAACTGTTAAAAAAACTTAAACAATACTGATAAAATCACGTTTTTTTTTAATGAGTAGGGTCTGCAAAACAAAAATATGGAGATTCCCGCAGTATGACGAAGAGTGAATATTTGTTGTCATCCTGAATACAGACTGAACAGAAACGAAATGAAGAATCTGTGAAAATAATCAACAAGATTCTTCCTTCGTCAGAAATTGAAGATTCAAGGTAGTCAATGACAAGGGCTTTGTTTATTTTATAATCTAGCAGATCTGCCAAATAATAAATCTATAAAATCTGCATGATCTGTCTGATCTGCGAGAAATCCTATTAGGGTTATTTCTTCGTTAGAAGGATAAACAAAGTTTTGCATTAAAACAACCTGCTCAGCACTCTGAAACGATAATCAAAGATGTATTCCAGTTTGTTTTTCACGAATAAAGAATGGGCAATTTCGCCTAAGAATCCCATGGGAAGTTCATAATGTATGGTATCTCTCATTAAAAACACCTTCATCATTTGGGATAAATTCATGATGGTGATTCCATAATTTGTAAGGACCTTTCCTTTGAAAATCGATGAAGCTTTTCTGAAAATCTACATGGGTAATTTCGGTCTGCCATTTCATTTTGATTCCAAATAATGGAGAAACATAATAATCAATGAGCATTCCTTCATATATTTCATCATCTTCCATTTCTGTCAATACCGTAAATCCCATATCTTTTGGTGTAATTTCCGAAAGATTATTGGCTGAGGAAAAAAATTTCCAGGCGGTTTCTACATCACAGTTTAATTGTTGCTCACGGAAAAGCTTATGTTTCATCTTACTTCTTTTTAATTATACATCCACACTAAAACAGGCTTTGCTGAATTTTCGTTCTATTGATGATAAAGCAATAATACAAATAGGTAAAACAGATTTATATTTATTTATAATGCTGGAAAATTCCAAAATCTGAGGGAGTCCAAAGAGCTGCTTTCTGTCCTGCAGCCTTTAAAGCATTATTAGACCACGTATTACAGGTATAAAGGAAGCTGTAGGTTCCTTTGGCGTCATAAAATGCATCGGTATCGCCATATACTGCATCGGTAGGAATCAGCATGAATTTTCCGTTCTGATCTCTATCAAATTTATCTTCTACAAATTTAATTAAGTTTTGATACTGGCTTCTGCTGATCATAATCATTTTACAGTCTTCTCCTTCTTTCATGGCATAGTAATAAGTACAGTGCATGGCGGAATCGCTCAACCAAAAAGCTGCTTTTACAGCTGTTGATAGCTTCAGGTCTGCCCAGGTTGGCGTATCCAGATAAAAGCCTTTATCTCCCCATCCTATTCCGATATATTTATAATCTGTTTTCTTAGATTTTGTATCTGCAAAAGGAATCATAAGACTCCAATCCTTCATATCATTCTTTACAGGCATTACAATGTCGGTATGAACACCATTGGTATAAATATAAATAGCAATATCTTTCTGCTCCCCATCATCTTTGGCAGAAACCGGAATGAAAGGGATCAGTAATCCCAGAAGAACATAAACAATTACAATTCCCAGAATGACTCCCAGAATTTTCAATGTGTAAATTAAAATGGTTTTCACAGTCATGTTTTTGAATAAAATTTAATATATAATTTTCCGTAAAAGTATTTTTTTTAATCGAAAAAATAGCTATATTTAATTACGAAATATTCACAAATATGCGTAAAAATACCAAGTCACAGAAAAGATTTAAAGTAAGAGTAAAAACTGCTCCAAAAAGAATACAAAAAAAACGTTGATTTTCGGTGAGATTCTGATCTCCTGAAAATCAATTTTTCTTTTTAGGAAAGGATTTTTAGACAACTTATTCAGTTAAATCAAAACCTCCTTAGTATTAAAAATATAAGGGATGGTCAATTATCAGCTTTTGTTTGGAATTTGAAAAATTTCCAAGGTAAGAATCGTCACCAAATGTTTAGGCAAAAATCAGTCTGAAGACCGCTCTAAAAATTCAATATTTCTCTTCAACCCGGCAAATTTGGTTCTCTTCACAGGCGATTTTTTGAAGATATCAGAAAAAATTTCCTGAGTAAGTTCTTTCCATTCTCCTTTTTTGAAGTTCTTCAGGGCTTCATTGGGTTTGAATCGGCTCTGTTTATTAGGAGCTGAAAATCGGTTCCAGGGGCATACATCCTGGCAGATATCACAGCCAAACATCCAGTCTTCCATTTTATTTTTGAAATGATCCGGAATTTCATTTTTCAGTTCTATGGTAGCATAAGAAATACATTTGCTTCCATCAATAATTTTTTCAGAAACAATAGCATCTGTGGGACAGGCATCAATACATTTTCTACAGGTTCCGCAATGATCGGTTGTTTCATGATCGGCGATAAGCTCAAGATCGCAGATAATTTCAGCCAGGAAATAAAAAGATCCGTTTTGCTTGGTAATCAGATTTGCGTTTTTTCCTACCCATCCAATTCCTGATTTTCTGGCCCAGCTTCTCTCCATCACTGGTGCCGAATCTACAAAAACCCTGAATCCGAACTCTCCTATTTCTTCTTGTAATTCAGCAACCATTTCACGAAGAATTTCCTTGATGACTTCATGGTAGTCTTCAGCGTAGGCATATTTTGAGATTTTAAAGTTCTCCAGAACAGAGATCTTTTCTTCAGGAAAATAGTTGTAAGAAAGTGAAATTACAGATTTAGAACCTTCTACCAGCAATCTTGGATCAAGTCTTTTATCGAAATGATTTTCCATATATTTCATTTCCCCATTAAAATTGTTTTTCAACCATTTTTCAAGGTGTGCAGCGTCTTCTTCCAAAAAATCTGCTTCAGATATACCACAACTCTGGAAGCCAAAGCTTTTAGCCTTGGATTTTATCAGTTCAGAATATTTTTCAGCACCAGCGTTCATTAATTTCACACTGCAAAATTAAGATTATTTTACCAATCTTTAGTTTTTCTCATCCCTTTCCTCTTTCATTTGGATACAGCATTCTTTCTAAAATTTATGTTTTAATTAAGAATTTTTTCAAAAAAAAATTACGTAATTTCGTCTATAATTTAATGTTTAAAATAAACAACTATGTCTTTAATAGAAGTAATACAATCTGGAAACTATGAATTGATTGACGTTCGTGAGCCAATGGAGCTTGAAATGGACGGAAATATAGATGGTGCCAAAAATATTCCACTGGGTGAAGTAGAAGACAGACAGGATGAGATCCTATCTATTGAAAAGCCGGTAATTTTATTCTGCAGAAGTGGAAACAGAAGCGGAAAAGCATTGGAATATCTAAACACTCAAGGATTAAAGGATGGTCACAACGGCGGAGGCTGGGCAGAACTGAAGGCTGTTCTTGAAGCAAACAGAGGAACTTTTTAAAGTTCCTTTTTTTATACCTTTTCATCATGAATCTAAAGGACCAATTTGAACAGCTTTGTTTACCTTTCACCAAAGATCTAAGTTTAATCGATAGCCTATGGAAAGAGATTGATACAAAATATGCTGAAAAAGGCAGACATTATCACAATCTTCTTCATCTTAAAAACATGTTCACGGAGTTGGAAAATGTAAAAAGTAGTCTTTCTGATTTTACCACAGTTTCTTTTTCTGTCTTCTATCATGATATTATTTATAATGCAACTTCTAAGTCTAATGAGGAAAACAGTGCTTTGAAAGCGGCTGAAAGACTTACTGAACTTGGTTTACATCAAAGTGATATAACCATTATTTCTGACCAGATTCTGGCTACCAAACTGCATCAGGAATCAGAAAATCAAGATACCAATTATCTTTTGGATGCTGATCTTTCTATTCTTGGAAAAGATCTTGAAACTTATCTGGCATATACCCGAATGATTAGAAAAGAATATTCTATTTATCCTGATCTTCTTTATAAGCCTGGCAGAAAAAAGGTACTTAAACATTTTCTGGAACTTGAGAGCATCTTTAAGACTGATTATTTTAAAAAGAAATATGAGACACAGGCAAGATCAAATATTGCGGCTGAAATTCAGTTATTGTAAGCTTAAAAAGCAAAGAGATGCAAAATTGCATCTCTTCACACATTCATCTCAAACAAACATTTAATGATTTGCATCATTAATTTTCGTACCTACTAAAAACCTTATTTTCAAAAATATAAAATATTATATCTCAGAATAGAGATATTTGTTGTGTATTTATTGTAATTTTAAGCTAAGATAATTACTGTGACTACATATTAATGCCATTCATTTTTTTCATAAAACCACATATACTCTATTTTACTCAATTTTATATATTAAGAAAATAATTGAGCTCCTGTCTTCTTCATCTTAAAATATTTTAAATCATTCTGATTCTTGTTTAAATACATATTGTACAAATTCACAGTATATGATGAGGATGTATAAGCATAACAACAAACAAGAGAGCGTGAAAAAGCACACAGAATACATTATGAACCTGAGTCCGGGATAAGAAATTAAGGATAATAGGCTGGAAGTTACTATCGGAGCTACCATTTCTGAAGTTGCCGTAAAATTTGATGAAGCTGCCTTTAAAGGAATAATACATTACAGGGTTGCAAGTGCTTTTTTAACCTCAACTACTTCCCTCTCCCAGCTCCAGCTTCCTTACTTTCTAAAAACAGAAATGTCTTATCCTGAACTCAGGTATTATTAAGCTTTGTTATGCATTTATACCTTAAAAAGCTACCTCAAAGTGAGATAGCTTCATATTTTTCATTTCGTTAAGTTATTCCGGCTTAAGAATTATTACGAATAAATGCCACAGTTTTTTCCAAAACCAAGTCCGGAATTTCTTTGTGTGGCGTATGCCCGACTTTCGGAATAATATATCTTTCTGCAATTCCACTTACCTGAGAAACTGTTTTCTCCAGCTGATCCAGGGTACCATATTCATCGGCTTCTCCCTGAATGAACAGAAGCGGACAGGTAATATCCTTTAAAAGATATTCTATATTCCAGGTTCTGTAATCATCACGGGTCCAGGTTTCTGTCCAGGCTCTGAATAATGTCTCGACTTTATCACCATGATATTTATGCAGACGTTCCGGCAGATTGGTGGTTTTATAAGCTTCCCAGGCATCATAAACCCCCTTTAAAGTCACTTCTTCCACGAAAATGTGCCCAGCTTCACAAATGACAGCTTCTACCCTTTCCTGATATTTTGCTGCAGTGATTAAAGCAATGGTTCCCCCGTCACTGTGCCCAAATAAAATAGCATTATCAATATTAAGATCAGTCAACAGTTCATTCAACAGATCTGCTTCCAGTTCCATGTAATTTACTGGTCTTACGTGAGTAGGCATCGGATGAGATTTTCCATATCCTAAACGATCATAGACAAGGACATTGCATTGGGTGGCTTGTGATAATTTAGCAGGAAAGTCTCTCCAAAGCTGTACAGATCCTAGCGAATCGTGCAAAAAAACAATAGTTGGATTACCTTCAAATGAATTATAATATTCTGTGTATAGTTTTTTACCCTTTACATCAATGATTCTTTCCTTCATCAATTCAAATTATAATAGTATCTCTCTCGCAATTTTTAAAAAGAAGGCATTTTTGTTTCCTCAAATTCCTTCAGTAAATGATTAAAGACAGTTTCTACCGGAAGGATGTCATCAATTAAGGCTGAAACCTGCCCTATTTCAAGTTCACCATCTTCCATATCTCCTTCAAACATTCCTCGTTTTGCTCTGGCTCTTCCTAATGATGCAATAAGGGCATCTTTGTTTCTCCCAGCCTGATAGATATCTTCCAGTTCGCTGAAGAATTTATTTTTAACCATTCTTACAGGAGCTAATTCTTTTAACGTAAGATGAGTGTCACCTTCCTGAAGTTCTGTGATTTTCTTTTTCCAGTTTTCATGAGCACTTGCTTCTGTCGTAGCAGCAAAACGGGACCCTATTTGTACCCCGTCTGCTCCAAGAATCATGGCTGCTTTTATCTGAGAACCTAAAGCAATTCCTCCAGCTGCAATTAATGGCTTGGAAATATGTTTCTTTACATTTGGAATAAGGCAGAAGGTTGTAGTTTCATCTCTTCCGTTATGACCTCCAGCTTCAAATCCTTCGGCAACCACCGCATCTACTCCTGCTTCTTCACACTTTACAGCAAATTTGGTAGAGGAAACTACGTGAGCTACTTTTAAACCTTCTTTTTGTAAGGTTTCTGTATATGTTTTCGGATTTCCGGCTGAAGTAAATACAATTTTCACTCCTTCTTCCAGAATAATCTGAATAATCTCCTCAATATTGGGATACAGCATAGGAACATTCACCCCAAAAGGTTTATCAGTAGCCTGTTTACACTTCTGAATGTTCTCTCTAAGGACATCAGGATACATACTTCCTGCTCCTATTAATCCTAATCCCCCACAGTTGGAAACGGCTGATGCCAGTTTCCATCCGGAATGCCAGATCATACCTGCCTGGATAATCGGATATTTGATATTAAAAAGTTCTGAAATTCTATTTTGACTGGCCTGCATATCATGTAATTTTTTTGCTGCGTTGAAATCTATAAAATTGCTCATGCGTAAAAATACTAAAAACAAACATTATCAGCCGCTTCTATAAAACAAAAAATAAATAGAATTACGGCTTCTCAAACTTTTCCAAAACCTTATCTATGATGGAACTAATCTTCATAAATTTCTGAGCCAATAGATATACATCTTTCCGGATGGTATCATTTTTCATCTCTATCCATCCCTGCATTAAAGTAAGCGGTCCAAAGTTGACATTTACATTAGGCCAGTCTTTCTGATGTTTTGAAAATTCATACCTAAAATTCTGTGCAAAATCTTTACTGGCTATATTATAGTTTTTCAACTCCCGAAGTTTTAAGGCATGAATGTTATAATATATCCTTCCCTCTTCTATGGTCTTTTCATTTATCCAGACTGAAAAGAAAATCCTTCCTGAGGGTTCTTCTGATAGTTTTGAATCCCCATACCAATGTGATTTATAAATTTTGAGAGCTGCAGATTCAAGAACAATATCGATGGATATTTTTAAATGATCCTCATCAAGTTTTTCCTGGGAAATTTCTGCTGTGGCCAAACGAAATTCATTAAGATAAAAAGCAAAATCCACTTTATTAGTTTTTGTAAAGGTATAAAATAGTCTATATGGAAATATCTAAACTTTCATCTTCATCATTGAAAGCACAAAAAAACCTTCAGAAATTCTGAAGGTCTTATTATTTTATTTTTTGATTGATTCTTTCTTCCAATTGGACTTGAAGTTACAGTTATCGTAACGTCCGTCGATGGAGATGAAAGTGGTTGGCAACTTAGAGTTGACAAATTTTTCAACCATTTCGTTTTTCTTTTTATTGAGAGCCATCTGCTTGATTCGGCTGAAGTCGGTCTCCAGAGTGATCTGGTGTGCAGGAATCACCTCTTCCAATTTAATGATTTTCACAGCTTTTCTTCTGTTGTCTTCATCTTCAAAAGCAGTGGTAACATCTCCTTTATTCAAACCTGCCAATTCGTAGCTGATCGTTCCAGGGATACTCTCTCTTTCTATTTTATCTGAACCGTCTCCACCAGGAATTACACCGGCATTGAACTTGGTTTTTTTATCATCTGAAAACTTGAACGCTGCATCTTTAAATGTCATCTTTCCGTCTATAATTAAACCTCTGATGCTGTCTAGTTTTGCTTTTGCTTTTTTCATTTCTTCATCAGTAGGAGTAGCTTTCAAAAGAATATGTCTTGCATCATATACTTTTCCTGATCTTTTTATTAATTGAATGATATGGTATCCGAATTCAGATTCAATAGGATCTGAAATTTCGTTTTCCTGAAGGTTTAATGCTGCAGCTTCAAACGGCTTCACCATCTGTCCTTTATTGATGTTTTTATATAATCCCCCATTGGAAGCGGAACCTTCATCTTCAGAGTAAATTCTTGCCTGGCTTTCAAAAGTTTCCCCACCAAGAATATCCTTCTTAATTTTTTTCAGTCTGTTAATAAGATCCTGTTTATGAGCCTCCGTTAAGGTAGGATACATCATAATCTGAGCTAAAGTAACTTCATCTTTTACCTGTGGCAACTGCATTTTATACATATTATAAAAGTCAGTAACCTCATTAGGCGTAACGTCTGCTTTATCGGTAACTCTCTGGTATTTCGCCTGTCCGTAATATTGATCCGTATCGATTTTCTCGATAGCGTTTTTCATTTCGTAAGAATTTCTGAACTTATAGGCAGCTAATAATGTTTTTTCATCCGGAAATTGAGAAAGCAACTGACGGTATTTTTGATTAGCCTGCTCTTTGATTGCAGCAGAACGGTTTTCAATTAGCGTATCCTTTTTTGCTTCGTATACAAGAAGTTTGTTGTTGATAAGGCTTTCAAGGAACTCACATTTATCAGTGTTATTAGCTCCCTGCTGTTTCCCATAATTCATCTGCTCCGTAACATCTGATTCCAAAACAATTTCATTTCCGATCACAGCAGCAATACCATCCACTAAATCTCCCGGTTTTAGCTGGGCATTCATCATATTGGATGAAAATATCATGATGAAAATCCCAAGAAGATAAGTGATTTTTAGTTTATTTGTCATTTTACTATTTTAACAAGTTGCAAATTTAGAATTCTTAACGAATTTCACTCAATTTTTTATTATAAATATTTCTTAAAAAGACTTATTTACTGCAGTTCAACATCAAATGTCGTCAATTCTTTAAATTGTCTCAATCTGTTGAACATATCTGACTCATTTACTTCCTGAATTCTTTCTGTTCCGAATTTTTCTACAGTGAATGATGCCATAGCAGATCCTACGATTAATGCAGATTTCATAGTTTCGAAATCAATTTTTCCTTTTTTAGCAAGGTAGGCTGCAAAACCTCCAGCAAAAGTATCTCCGGCTCCTGTTGGATCGAAAACATCTTCTAATGGAAGTGCAGGGATTGCAAATACCTTATTGTCATGGAAAAGTAAAGCTCCGTGCTCTCCTTTCTTGATGATAACATATTCCGGCCCCATTGTGTGGATCTTTTTAGCAGCTTTTACTAAAGAATATTCTCCTGAAAGTTGTCTTGCTTCTTCGTCATTGATGGTAATTACATCTGTTTTAGCAATCATATCCATCAGAATATCCAACGCACAATCCATCCAAAAGTTCATGGTATCAAGGATCACAAGTTTAGGACGATTGTTCATTTTTTCCAATACGGATAACTGAACTCCAGGGTGTAGGTTTCCAAGTAATAAAATTTCAGCATCCTGCATTGAATCAGGGATTTTAGGATCGAAATTCTCTAATACGTTTACTTCTGTAGCCAAAGTATCTCTGGTATTCAAATCATTATGATATTTTCCTGACCAGAAGAATGTTTTTCCTTCTTTTACAATTTCAATTCCTTCGATATTTATTTCTCTGTTTGTAAACATATCAAGGTGTTCCTGTGGAAAGTCTCCTCCTACTACAGAAACAATACCGGATTTAACGCCTAAAATAGATGAAGTGATCCCAATATAAGTAGCAGCTCCGCCTAAAATTTTGTCCGTTTTACCAAATGGTGTTTCAATTGCATCAAATGCAACACTTCCTACAACTAAAAGTTTCATATATTTTTCAATGTATATTAAAAGTAATTATTTTTTCCATTCAAAAGAATCCAGCATGTGTTTCATATCGTTTTTGATATAGTTTACTGCGGGAGCCAGAGAGTCCGGTTTCGGTCTCGTATTAAAGTATAAGTAAGCAGTCACGAAGTGCTTCGTGCTGTCTGTAACGTAAAATTGAAGATTGGAAGCACTCTGTCCTTTCAGTTCATAAAAATTCCCGTATACCTTTTTTTCAGGGTATTCAAAGGATTTAGTGTCTATAGAACTGGCTTTGATGGTATGTTCGTATACCATTTTTTCTGCTTCTTTGATGTGTTGAGCAAAGTCATTCTGTATCGGATAATAGGTTACGAAAACCTTAGCCTTCATCTTCGGATAGTTCAGATAATACCAGCAAGGTTTTTTCGCCGCTGTAATATTGGCAAAATCCGAATACTCAAAAGTATAGGCACAGTTGTTTTCAAACTTCTGGTATTTCGGTGTCGGATATTCCAGACGCAGTTCTCCGTACGGTTTCGGAACCGGATCTTTTCCACAGGAAATTAAAAGCAGTGATACAAAAATAAAAATGACTTTTTTAATCATTTTGCAAAAGTACAAATTAGATTTCAGATTTCGGAAGACAAATTTCAGTCTTTCAATGAGTTTTGAATGTAATTTTCCAGAGGCTTCGGAAAGGATTTTTCGTGAGACTCCTCAACATCCGTAATCTGGTATTGATTTTCAGCAATAAAACGATTCCAGATCTCTTCTGAAGATACCTCAACCTTAAATATTTCAATGCTTAAATTCTTGTGTGTCAGTTTATGGTTAACTGTTTTCGAGCCTATAATAAAAGTTTCCATTTCAGAAGAAACAGAAATTGGGAACTCGAATAATTTTTTCCAGATAAAGTCATCTTTTCGCTGACGGATTAGAAATTTTCCATTTCTGTGAACAAAATAATAGGTTAAAGAAAGATCTTCAGCCTTTACTTTTTTTGTTTTAACAGGATAATCTGCTATTTTTTGAAGAGAAAAAGCAAGGCAGTCTTCATTAATCGGACATTCTCCACACAATGGATTTTTGGGTTTACAGATCTCTGAACCGATATCCATCATCGCCTGATTGAAATCTCCAACGTTATCCGGCATTACAAGAGTTGCCAGTTCTGAAAAGTAGGTGAATGCCCTTGAGTTTGAAATATCAAAATCATCTGCAAACAAACGGCTGAGAACCCTGTAAAAATTTCCGTCTACCGCCGGGAGCTTGCCGCCAAAACAGATGCTTGAAATGGCTGCAGCTGTATACTTTCCAATTCCTTTCAGTTTTAAAATTTCATCATACTGGCTCGGAAATATCCCATGATAATCATTCATAATTTGCTGGGCAGCTTTATGAATATTGATCGCTCTGGAATAATAACCTAAGCCTTTCCAATAGAGCAAAACTTCATTTTCCTCAGCTTCGGCCAAGGTTTTTACCTCCGGAAATCTTTTAATGAAATTATTGTAGTGATTAAGCCCCTGACTGATTCTTGTCTGCTGAAATACAATTTCACAGATCCAGATTTTATAAGGATCTTTTGTCTGTCTGAAAGGCAGATCTCTTGCATTATTTCTATACCATTCCAAAAGCCTGTTTCCTATATGAAGAAGATCTGAGGCTGTATTATTCTTTTCCAAAAACCAAACTGTTTAAATCTTTGAAGAGACTTTTAACTCTTCATTCTGCACATTATTTACGGCTGCAAAGATAGGTTTATTTTATTTTTTCTTCACTGAATATACCGAGGCTCCCCTTAACCACTGATATTTCAGATTTCTTTCTTTAGCTATAAAACGATATCCATCCAATTTTTTAAGGTATAAGTACATGGAATCTTCTTTCAGCTTTAACTTGTGAGGAGATAAAAACATCATCGGCAAATCCAAAGCGGAATCTCTTACCGTTTTCAACACTTTTCCGGATCTTACTTTATAAAGAAAAAATGTTTTTCCACGGCCTTTCGAACTGTCTGCAAGCTTTACTTCTGAGCTTGCCAGAACCAATTCACTGCCATCGAAACATTCTTCTTCGTCCATGATATAAGCCTTCCCTTCCTGACGTTCATCTGCAAAAAGGTCTTCTTCATACTGGCCCGGGCTTTGGTATTTTTTTTCACAGCTTGCCAATAAACCTATTAACAATACAGGCAAACCAATGGCAAGTTTAATATTCATTTTAATATTCATAGATATTGGTAGAAAAAAACCGATGTAAAAAATGCATCGGTCTTTATTATTAAAAATAAGGTGTTATTATTCCTGAGCGTATTCTGCATCCCATTCGTTACCATCATCTCCTTTGTGTCCGTCAAGTTTAATAACGAAACTTTTTGTAGGGAAATAAGGGGTCATACGGATGTCTAGCCATACTCTGTCTTTGTTTACTCTATCCTGTTCGAAACGAACGATCTTGAACTTTTCAATCAATTTGTCCGGTCCTTTGATATTATCAAGGAACGTCACAATTTGTCTTCTCAAATCGTCTTCGTTTTTAGCATTCCAGTTTTCAAAGGCTCTTCTGTTTAGGAAGTCTAGTAATACTTTAGTTACATAGTCGAATACACGTACTACTGAATAGGTCTGAAGACCGATGTTATCTCCTGTAAATAATGTCTTCGCAGAGAAAGCCATAATTTTACCGTATTCGTTAACCATTGGTACAAGACCCATTTTTTCTAACTGAGAAATTTCACTTTTCTTCAATTCGAATTTTACAGCGTCTACTTCGTTGATATTACCATGTTTTTTACCTGCTGCTACCTGAGACATCAGTGTTTTATGGATTTTTCCTGCTAATGAAGTGGAAGGTGGAAGTTCTACGTTTTCTTCTTCTCCTACTTCTTCAGCTTTTCCACGGCCTACTAACCAGTTACAAGTCATGATCACGTTACTTCTGTGAAGTTCACCCCCTGTAAGATTGGCAGAATGGAATAAGTCTACTACGTCATCCGGCTTATCAAGGTTCGCAAAATCTGTAACCATCATAACTTTGTTTTCGTTACAGATTTTAGCCCACTTTTCAATAACTTTATTGGATCCTAAATATCCAGGGATGGCAAGGATTGAATAATTATCTCTAAGGTCTAAACGGTCGTAGTAATTTTTGAATTCTTCAGAAATAGCATCAATGAATAAAGGATTGTCAAGGTCTGAAACCTGATCCAGGCTTGCATTAACAATACTTACGTTATCCACTTTATCCAATTCTGTATTTTTGTAGAATTGAGCTACAGTTCTGTAGTTGGTTTCCAACAGACGAACTGCATCCAGTGTATTTTTTAGGTTTTTCTTTAAGTTCTGATCAGCTTGTTGTGCTTTGGTTTTGCAAGTATCGGCCATTTTATCTGCAGATTCGCTACCTTCTAAAAGGCTTACCCAAAGATTGATCTTCTGAAGAAGTTCTTTTCTTTCGTCTGATTTATTATTATCGTTAAGGAAAATTTCTTTCCTTGCTTTTCTAGTAGGGTTCATATTGGCGATACCGTCTACAACGGATTCAACAAAGCCAAAACCTCCCATTTTATTGAGCTCAGCAAGCGGGTTGCCCTTCGGCTGCCCTGAGTGTTGCTGCTGCTGTCCCTGCTGCTGGCTTTCTTGCGCCTGTAATTTGCTATCCATGATTTAATGTAAGTCTTTAATTATTTTTCAAGTTCTTGTGCTACTTCTTTCAATACTTCAATGAACGCCGTTCTTGTTTGGTCGTTCTCCAGCATATTACGAAGAATTTTATTAGTTTTCAACTGACGTACAATTTTGTTGTACTGCTCCTGTTCCATGCTCAGCTGCTGAAGATAGTCTGATTTCTGAGTAAGGCTTTTAGGAGTAAAGTCTCCAAGATTTTGAAAACGGAATTCTTCATCAACCACTCCTCCATCTTCTGTTTCGTGCTGTACGGATACAGAAGGCTGAAAATGTTTGAACACATCTTCCACTGTTTTTAATCCTGTTACAATTTCAGGGGTATAAGATTCGTCTGTTGTAAGCTGGCTTACTATCAGTGATTTATTTTCCTGTATTTCCTGAATAGCTTCATTAGCGTCTACTTTTACCTCGTTTCCGCCAACACCATAATTAAACATTGCCATATTATTATTATTTTGAGATTTACTATTTTGGTTTGGATCTGTCTTTTAGTAATTTACATATGAATCAAATAAATTACAAATCCAACGTTTAAATTTAAAAAAAAACTGTAACATACAAAATTTTGTCAAGATTTTTCTTAAATTATTTAAATTTATCTATATTTATTTAGCATAAAATCACCATTTTACGATGTCACTAAGCTATGAAAAAATAAATAAAATAAACCATAGAGAAATAAAATAAAATCCGGGTAGATTTTGCATTTATAAAAATGCAACAAATATGTATGAAATAGGAATTTCTCTGACGTGAGGAAAAATATTCTTTATATTTAGATAAAGTAAACAGAGCGATGAAAGATGTAAAGATAGCATTCAGAAAACCAATATATCCTGTTTCGGAAGCATTACAGCAGTATTTGGAAAAACACAACAGAACTACCAAAATCCGGTTTCTGTATGAAGACCTGTTAAGATTCAGTGACAGTGTACGTATTCTGGATAAAGAAGGTAAAGATACTTTATGGCTGGGTGTACTGTATCCTGAATTTGAGTTTAAAGAAATAGAGGCTAATCTAAATAAGATTTACACCCTCCTTCATTCTGACGGAGATGAAGCTACTTTACCCTACCTGACAGTGGATACCATTGACTTCTGTACCTTCGGAAATTCTAAACCTTTTAGAATTCGGGTAAGAAATATCCTGAATGACAATTATACTAATTTCTATATTAAACAAGCTGATGCTTCCCGTATATATGGACTGGAATTGGAAGACCTGCTTTCTCCCAACCGGATTAACTTTCTGATTTACAAAAATACTTTAATAGAAGAACATATCTTAGGAATTCCCGGAGATGTATTTATTCAGAAACATATGTCCAATTGTACAGAACAGGAAAAGGCACAGATTTCCAAGGAATTTGTGAAGTTCAATGAACGCTGTCTCATTGGGCTGCTTGGTGACATGCGCTCTTATAATTATGTTGTTATTCCTATACACGATTTTGACCAGGTTATTTACAGAATTCGCCCTATCGATTTTGATCAGCAAAGCTACGAGGGGAATCTGAAAGTTTATCTCCCTCAGTATTTCAAAGAAAACAACCCGATGGTTACTATGGTACTGGAAAAACTAAAACCGAATTCTGTAGAACAATATCGTAAGGAAGTACGCTCACAAATTGTAAAAAGAGTAACCAGTAGCCAAAATAGATTTGATGAACTCATTTCTATTATGAAAAAAGACAATATTGCACCGGAAGCCAATGTTACTGAGTTAAAAACAGCATTGCAGAAACTTACCTACGATGTCAATTTCAAGTATTGCAAAACGATGGGCGATATTATAGAAACCGGAATAAAGTTTGTTATACGGAATTATAAGAAAGCCTATTAAAAAAGCATCCATCTCGTATTGAGATGGATGCTTTCTTGTCTAACAATATTTTTGGTACTCTTACCAAATTTTTATTCTTTCCTCAGGAGCTTTGTACATTTTATCTCCCGATTTAATATCAAATGCTTTGATGAATGAATCCTGATTCACCAATGGACCGAAAGCCCTGTACATTCCCGGAGAATGCGGATCTGTTTTCACCTGGTTAATCATATATTCATTGGTTGCTTTTGTTCTCCAAACGGTAGCCCAGCTCATGAAGAATCTCTGATCCTGAGTGAATCCACTGATCTTTCCTGGGTTTCCTTTATCTTTAAGGTACATCTGAAGGGCATCGTAAGCTACTGCTACCCCTCCTAAGTCACCAATATTTTCTCCACTTGTAAATTTACCGTTCACAAAACTTCCTTTTACTGGTTCGTAAGCACTGTACTGAGCGGCTAACTGAGCCACTTTTGCATCAAAGTTCTTACGATCAGCATCCGTCCACCAATTGTTAAGGTTTCCATCACCATCAAAACGGGAACCACTGTCATCAAAACCGTGAGAGATCTCGTGACCGATTACAGCTCCAATCCCACCGAAGTTTACGGCTGCATCTGCCTTAGGGTTGTAGAAAGGAGGCTGAAGGATTGCGGCAGGGAATACGATTTCGTTGTTTGATCCGCTATAATAAGCATTTACTGTTTGTGGAGACATTCCCCATTCCGTTTTATCAACCGGTTTTCCTACTTTATCCAGATTTCTCTGATATTGCCAAGCTGATACATTCTGCAGGTTTGCATATAATGATCCGCCTTGTTTTGGAGATTCTACTTTTAACTGACTATAGTCTTTCCATTTATCCGGATATGCAATTTTCACTGTGAATTTGGATAGTTTTTCCTGAGCTTTTACTTTTGTTTCAGGAGACATCCAATCGATATTCGTGATATGGGTTTTAAATGATTTTAAAAGGTAATCAATATAGGTTTCCATTTGCTGTTTGGCTTCCGGAGTAAAGTATTTTTCTACATATAATTTCCCGAAAGCTTCACCAAGAACACCGTTTACAAGAGTTAAACCTCTCTTGTTCATAGGACGTTGTTCTTTTTGACCCTGTAAATCTTTTGCATAGAAATCAAATCTGATCTGCTCAAGGTTTTCATCAAGGTTACTGGCATTACCGTTAATCAGGTGATATTTCAGATAGTCTTTTAATAAAGGTAAGTTTTTCTGGGTAACGAACTGATCCATGTTCTGGTAATATTTCAGTTCTCCAATGATTACTCTGTCTGTATTTACTCCTGCTTCTTTAAGATATTTTGCTAGGTCTACGTTTTTCACCACACCTGATAATTCCGAAACGTTTTTAGGGTTATATCTCAAATTGGCATCTCTGTTTTGCTCCAATGTCAATAAGTAGTTCGCCAGTTGCTTTTCAAAATCTACTACATTTTGTGCAGCCTGATCAGAATTTTTATATCCTAAAACTCCGAATAATTTTCCTACATAAGCCTGATATTGCCCTAATGTTTTAGTATTGGCTTCGTTTACTTTCTGATAATAGTCTCTTCCCAACCCCAGATCCGGACCTCCAAGATATACAGCGTTCATCTTAGAGTTTTTCATATCTGCTCCTGTTCTCCATCCGTAGAAAGAGTTATCTCCTAGTTTTGTAGCTTCTAAAAGGTATTTTTGAAGATCATTGAGACTTTTAATAGCATCAATTTTTGCAAGATCAGCTTTGATAGGGCTTAATCCATCTGTATTTCTTTTGGCTGTATCCATAAAAGATGCATAAAGACTCTGAATCTTCTGACCTTCGGAACCTGCAGGATATGTTTCACTAAGGATTTTGTTCAAAATATCCAATGAAGCATCATCTACATTTTCTCTCAAAGCATTGAAAGATCCCCAATTGGCTTTATCTGAAGGAATCTGTGTAGTTTTCACCCAATTTCCGTTCACATAGCTAAAAAAGTCATCCTGTGGGCGGACACCTGTATCCATATAAGATAGATTAATCCCCTCCTCCTTTATTTCTTCTTTTGCCGGCGTTGCAACTTTTGCTGTAGCCTCTGTTTTTGTCTCTGTCCCTGCAGTCTTTGCTGCACCACACGAATTTAGCAATACTATACCCGAAAAGGCAAGTATACCAATATTTAGCTTTTTCATTAAAGATAATTTTTGATTGTACACAAACTTATCAAATATACGAACTTTAATGATAAGTGATGAAGGATAATCGATAATTGATGAGAATAATAGGAAGTTTTGAGGTTTAAATTTTATGGTTCATGGTTAAATCTTATTGGGAGATAAACCACCCCGTCAAAAATTCAAAGAATTTTTGCCACCCCTCCAGCGGAGGGGAATGATGAAAGCCGTTCCTTATGGGTTTTGGTTAAAGTAATCCATCAATGCCGCCCCTATTACCTATTACCTATTACCTATTACCTATTACCTTATCTCTAAAAAAATCAAAAAACCGCCCATTGCTGAGCGGTTTGTCTATTTTACCAGATTTTGATTCTGTCTTCTGGAGCTTTGTATAATTGATCTCCTTTTTTCACATCAAATGCATCATAGAATGCCTCGATATTGATTAACGGGGCAAAACTTCTTAGATACCCAGGAGAATGCTTATCAATCTTGATTTGAAGAAGAAGATATTTTTCCGGAGCTTTTGTTTTCCATACCGTAGCCCAGCTCATAAAAAACCGCTGGCTTGGAGTAAATCCATTGATTCTTCCAGGATTTCCTTTATCTTTTAAATACATCTGAAGGGCATCATAAGCGATATTCACCCCTCCAAGATCCGCAATATTTTCTCCGTTAGTATGAATTCCGTTGATGAAAGATCCTTTTACAGGTTCATACTTGTCATATTGGGCAGCAAGAGCTTTTGTGGCTTTCTCAAAATTAGCTTTATCTTCAGGCATCCACCAGTCTACCAAATTTCCGTCACCATCAAACTGAGCTCCTGAATCATCAAATCCATGGCTCATTTCATGACCGATAACTCCACCTATTCCCCCGAAGTTTACCGCTGCATCAGCTTTAGGATTAAAGAATGGCGGCTGCAGAATAGCTGCCGGAAATACAATTTCGTTGTTTACAGCTCGGTAATAAGCATTTACAGTCTGCGGAGTCATTCCCCATTCTGTTTTATCTACCGGTTTTCCGATTTTCTCCAGTTTTTTATTATAATTCCATGCCGCAATATTCTGAAGATTGTTATATAAAGAACTTCCCGAAATAATTTCTAATGTTGAATAATCTTTCCATTGATCCGGATACCCTACTTTAACGCTAAACTTATTAAGCTTATCCATGGCTCTTTCTTTGGTGGCTGCAGACATCCATGTTAAGTTTTTGATATGAACTGCAAAACTTTTCTTTAGATAATCAATAAGCTCCACCATCTGAGCTTTGGACTCTGCAGGAAAATATTTTTCAACATAAAGTTTACCAAATGCTTCACCTATATTTCTGTTAATCACTTCAAGGCCTCTTTTATCCCAGGCTCTCTGTTCTTTCTGCCCGAATAAATATTTGCCATAGAAGTTGAAATTGATAGTATCAAGCTTTTCACTTAAATAAGTTGCATTTCCGTTGATCAGATGAAATTTCATGTAGTCTTTAATCACCGGGAGATTTTTCTCATTGAGTAATTGATCCAGACTTTTATAATAATTCAACTCTCCAATAATCACTTTATCTGTGTTGACTCCTGCTTTTTTAAGAAATGCAGGAAGATCTATTCCTTTTACCAAACCTGAAAGGTCAGCCATCGTATGAGGATTGTATTGAAGGGTGTTATCGCGGCTCTGTTCATTCGTCAGATAAGTCTTTGCTATACTTTTTTCATACTCTACAACTCCTTTTGCTGCGTCATCGGCATTCATATATCCTAATTCTTTCAGCATCAATACTACATACTTCTGGTATTCGGCAAGAGTTTCCGTATTCTTATCGTTAACTTTCTGATAGTAATCTCTTCCCCAAAGCCCTAAAGCCGGAACTCCCAAGTAAACAGCATTCATCTTAGAATTTTTACGATCTGCACTCACGGACCATCCATAGAAATTATTTTCTCCGTCTTTTGTTGCAGAAATCAGGTAATTCTGAAGATCAGTCAGATTTTTGATGGCATCAATTTTATTCAGTTTTTCCTGAATTGGTTTAATTCCATCTGCATTTCTCTTCTGCATATTCATGTAAGAAGCATAGAGATCCTGAATCTTTTTACCTTCACTTCCTACAGCAAACTTATCCGTCAGAAGAGAGTTCAGAATCGTCATAGAACTGTTATCCGTATCTTCTGCAAGCTTATCAAAGCTTCCCCAGGCCGGTTTATCCGAAGGGATTTGAGCTGTTCTCATCCAGCTTCCATTCACATAATTATAGAAATCATCCTGTGGGCGTATTGAAGTATCCATTGCAGCAAGGTCTAAGCCTTTGTCTATAGCATTTACTGCTGTTTTAATCGTTTTAGACTGTGCCTCCACCAAATTCTGAGTGCAAATCCCTGTAAGTAAGGTTAGGGAAAATATCAGTTTTCTCATAGTATTAACTTTATACTACTATATGTATCTTCTGATTTACAATTTGTTACAAATTTCCAAGATCAATACCGTGTATTTTCTTCCTTTTTTGAAATTTTGAAGATTTATTTTCAACTATTCTGCTAATTTTTACAACTTACTCTCTAACAACAAAAAAACCGTTCATTGCTGAACGGTTTATCTATTTTACCAGATTTTGATTCTGTCTTCCGGAGCTTTATATAATTTGTCTCCTTTTTTCACATCGAATGCTTTGTAGAATGCATCAACGTTGATTAGCGGACCAAAACTTCTGAAGTAACCCGGAGAGTGCGGATCTGTCTTCACCTGGTTGATCATGTATTTTTCACTTGATAAAGTTCTCCAAACGGTTGCCCAGCTTAGGAAGAATCTCTGATCCTGAGTAAATCCACTGATTTTCCCTGGATTTCCTTTATCTTTTAAGTACATTTGAAGAGCATCATAAGCGATATTCACCCCTCCTAAGTCAGCGATATTCTCACCGTTTGTGAAGGTACCGTTTACGAATGTTCCTTTTACAGGCTCATATTTGTCATATTGAGCAGCAAGTGCTTTAGTTGCTTTTTCGAAATTCGCTTTATCTTCCGGAGTCCACCAGTCTACCAGGTTACCATCTGCATCAAACTGAGCTCCTGAATCATCGAATCCGTGGCTTATTTCGTGGCCGATAACAGCACCAATTCCTCCAAAGTTTACTGCTGCATCAGCCTGAGGATTAAAGAATGGCGGCTGAAGGATGGCTGCAGGGAATACAATTTCATTGTATACTGGGTTGTAATAAGCGTTTACCGTCTGTGGAGTCATTCCCCATTCTGTTTTATCAACCGGTTTTCCGATTTTTGCTAAATCTTTATTATACTGCCACTCCCCGATATTCTGAAGGTTTTTGTATAACGTTCCTCCTTTCGCTTCAGATGTGATCTCCAGTTTTGAATAGTCTTTCCATTTGTCTGGATAAGCAACTTTCACAGTGAATTTATTCAATTTCTGCATTGCTTTTTCCTTAGTGGTAGAAGACATCCAAGTCAGGTTATTGATATGAAGTGCAAAACTCTTCTTTAAGTAATCAATCAATTCAACCATTTGAGCCTTAGCCTCAGCCGGGAAATATTTCTCAACATATAGTTTACCGAAAGCTTCTCCTAAGTTTCTATTGATCAATTCAAAACCTCTTTTGTTCAGAGCTCTCTGCTCCTGCTGACCTCTTAAATATTTACCGAAGAAAGCAAACTTCATATCTCCAAGTTTTTCACTTAGATAAGATGCACTTCCATTGATCATGTGGAATTTCAGATAATCTTTGATGATCGGAAGGTTCTGAGCATTCACCAATTGATCGAAGTTCTTATAATATCCTAGTTCTCCGATAATTACTTTATCGGTATTTACCCCTACTTTTTTAAGGTAAGCCGGGAGATCCACCCCTTTTACCAACGCAGAAAGCTCAGCCATCGTTTTAGGGTTATACTGAAGGGTATTATCACGACTTTGCTCGTTTGTTAAAAGCGTCTTTGCAATGCTTTTTTCATAATTAACGATATTTTTTGCTGCTTCGTCAGCATTTTTATACCCTAATTCCTTCAGCATAGAAGCTACGTATTTCTGATATTCAGCAATAGCTTCTGTATTTTTTTCATTTACTTTCTGATAATAATCTCTTCCTAAACCAAGAGAAGCATCACCTAAGTAAACAGCATTCATATTAGAATTCTTTAGGTCAGCATATACTCCCCATCCGTAGAAAATATTTTCACCTTCTTTTGTTACAGAAGCCAGATAATTCTGAAGGTCATCCATATTTTTGATCGCATCAATTTTATTCAGATGTTCCTGAATAGGCTTAATTCCATCAGCATTTCTCTTCTGCATATTCATGTAAGAAGCGTATAAATCCTGAATCTTTTTCCCTTCACTTCCGTCAGTAAATTTATCTTTCAAAAGTGAATTCAGGATGGTCATGGAATTGTTATCCGTATCCTCTCCTAATTTGTTGAAGCTTCCCCAACTTGGTTTATCAGCCGGAATTTTGGCTGTTTTCATCCAGGTTCCGCTCACATAATTATAAAAATCATCTTGTGGACGCACCGAAGTATCCATTAAACTAAGGTCTAAACCTTTATCTGTGTTATTTACTGCTACTTTAGCAGTTTTAGCTTGTGCACTCACTGTATTTTGAGAGCAGATCCCTGCTATTAGAAACAAAGAAAGCGTTAGTTTTTTCATTATGATAACAATTTATACAATATGTATGATTTATTTCCTATTTGTTACTTTTTTGTGAAACAAATTTAAACAAATACCATCTGTGTATGATAAGAATTTATAATTCAGCCAGATTTGAAGCTGGAGGATGGAAGCTGGAAGTTATGATATCACCTAAAATAACTTCCAGCCTCGCTCTTCCAGCTTCCAGCCTTCTTAAGATGTTGCTATCTCTTTTACGTTTCCTGTACGTTTCAGGAAGCCCCAGGACTGCATTTCGCCTTTCAATGCTTTTCTTAAACTTTTAAATAATACGATATACATCAGCCATCGGTACCCGAATCTTTGCGGAATAATATAAAACAGATTCGTTAATTTTTCCCGCTGCATGATAAATGCGATAAAAGCCAGAGATGCATCCACCAAAAGGAAAATCAGATAGTAGCTGAATATTTTACTTCCGTTTCCTGATAAAATTCCAAAGAACATGATCACATCTGCCAATGGTGAAAAGAATGGAATAATGTATTGAAACAATAAAATATTCGGCATAGCCCAAAGTCCCAGCCCTTTATATTTGGGGTTAAGGAAAGTTGGTCTCTGTTTCCAGAACATCTGCATGATTCCGTAAGTCCAGCGGAAACGTTGCTTTAAGAACTGTTTTACACTTTCTGGAGCTTCTGTTACGGCAACGGCTCTGTTTTCATTGGCAACAGTATAACCTGCTTTTAAGATTTTCACCGTAATATCGCAATCTTCAGCCAAGGTATCTGACGAATACCCTCCTGCTTCCAGAACCACAGATCTCTTAAATGCTCCAATAGCTCCCGGAATTACTGTAATTGCATTAATATTGGCATATGCTAACCGGTCAAAATTCTGACTTGTCGTATATTCTATGGCTTGCCATTTAGTCAGCCAGTTTACGGTATTTCCTACTTTAACATTTCCGGCTACCGCGGCTATTTTTTCTTCAGAACCTGCATTCAGGAATCTTGCAATCAAATATTTGACAGCGTCCTGCTGAAGCTTAGTATCTGCATCTATACAGACTACATATTCAGCATCTGTTAATGAAATCCCGTAGTTTAAGGCGGTTGCTTTTCCACCATTCCTTTTGGTGAATATTTCTAACTTCGGATGATTTGGAAATGCTTCTTTCGCTTTTTCATAGGTTGAATCTTTACTTCCGTCATCTACCATGATGATGTTAAAATTCGGATAAGTTTGCTTCAACAGATTATGCAATGAAGATACAATATTCACTTCTTCATTATAAGCAGGTACAATAATGGAAACCTTTGGATAAGATTCAAGCGTTGGAAATTCCCCCAGTTTTTTTTCTTTTTTTCTTTCTTTAAAAGCCCAATAAGCCATTAACAATAGTCTTATCAATCCTAATACAATGAAAATAGTAAACAGTGCCACCAAAAAGTGGCTTACTCCATAAATTACAGTGGCCAGCACTAAATTAAGCTGCATGATATAATAAGATCTAGTCTTAGGGACTTCAGGCATCAACTCATTTCTGTTCTTATGCAGAAGATTGGTCAGGTTAGTAAAATGATAGCCCTGTTTCTGAAGTGTTGGAATCAAAATCTTCAGAGCTTTTACTGTTTCTTCTCTTGTGTCTCCTCCCGCATCGTGAAGCAGTATGATATTTCCTCTCTCCTTTTTGATTCCTGCCATCACGCGTTTTACGATTTCATCGGCTTTTATTCCCGGCTGCCAGTCTTCAGGGTCGATATTTTCACCAATATCCAGATAATTCTGCTGTCTTGCCAACGCCACAGGAATAATCTCTTCTGAAGTGGTAGGCTCAGAGTCTGCGTTATAAGGGGCACGGAAAAGAATTGTACTGTGCCCTGTTACACACTCTATCAGGAGTCTGGTTAGTTTCAACTCAAGCAAAGCTCTTTCAGGGCTTACTTTAGCAACGTTTTCATGGGTAAAGGTGTGGTTTCCAATTTCATGACCTTCCCGATAGATTCTTTTAACCAGAGGAAGGTTCTTTTCAGCATTCAAGCCTACCAAAAAGAAAGCTGCCGGAACATGATATTTTGATAATACATCGAGGACTTGAGGAGTATAAGTCTCATCCGGCCCATCATCAAATGTTAACACCAATTCCTTCTGCGGCGCACTTCCGTATTTTTTTACTTCATAAGAACTTGGATAGGTAATATAATTTTCGTCTGTGATGATTTTCTCTTTCGGATCTATTTCCAGTGCAATTTTCCCATCGTGAGGTGTATTCAGAACATCCAACACTTCTCCATCTCCGATATAATCCACCATGGTCTGCCCTTTTACATTCTCCAGTGTTTTCAAATTCAACTTGGAAAGTCCGGCAAATGTAAGATCCTTGTCATAGAAATTCCAGATTCTACTGTCTTCACTTCCTAATCTCCATAATGCTGTTCCTGCCAATGGATATTCGGAAGAGAAACGCATGGTATTGAAAATAGAAGCCGCATCATTAAAGAATACGGTGTGGGTATTATTTTTAGAATCTGTATAGGAATAGTTCAGGTTGAAGGTATTGTCATTAAAATCAATTACAGCCTTACTGGCACTGGCTTTGGTAATGGCCTGCATATAGGTTACTGAAGTATTGTCATCCTTATTGGAACTCCAGTCATAGCCATAAGCTCCCAATCCCAGAATAATCTTATGAGGAGAAGTTTGCTTAATCATTTTTCCTGTCTGCTCCTCGATCCATTTCTGTGAAGAAACAGGTCCGGCATCGCTGCCGGCAGAATATTCATCATACGCCATCAATACAAAGTAATCAACATACGGATCCAGTCTTGGGATGTTGTAATCATCATTATCTGTCATAATATCCATTGTTACCAGCAGTTGATTCTGTTTGAACGTTTCTGAAAGCTCTTTCATAAAAGCGATCAGATTTTCATCAGAATTCAGGTTCATATCTTCAAAGTCGATATTGATTCCTTTAAAGTGATATTTCAAGCATTGTTGGGTAAGTTTTTGGATAAGAGCAGTTCTTTTTTTGGAATCACTCAATACTTTCCCCAGTCCTTCGGCATGAAATTCCTGATTAGAGTTGTTACTTAGGATCGGCATGGCTGCTACTCCTGTTCTTTTGATGATTTTGTATCCTTCCGGATCGATATTGGTTTTCAAATTTCCTGATTTAGGATCAAGGAAAAACCATTCCGGAAAAACCAGATTAACATGTCTGATATTTCGTTTCAGAGACATCAGAGACTGAGGATCCCATGCTACATAGAATGCTGAACGGATTCCACCGGGAAACTGGGCCCAGTTTCTGTTTTGATTTTTAAGTCTTTCGGCTCTTGCTTTTTCGATCTTAGCAAGATTGGTATGCATAGTTTTTTCAGAAATAAAGCTTCTGAATCCTTTATATTCTTTAGAAATTTTATTCTCCTGAAGATAGGGCTTGTTGGCTGTAATTACAGCTTTATAATCTTCTTTAAAAGGAATTTTAGGACTTCTGTCCACGGCCATCATCAGCCCTAAAGCCAAAAACAGGAGTACCGCCATAAAAATAAAGAAACGGCTTCCCCATTGTACACTTTTCCAGCGTTTTTTGCTATTGGTCTGAAAAATCTGTTTGGAATTTTCCACAATTTAAAATTTTAATGAATGGTTCTCAAAAAGTGTGAAAAAGTACCTGAAAATTCATTAAAAAAAAATTAAAAAGAGTTATTTCGTCTACAGACTTATCAAAAGCCCTACAAGATCTTGAATGACCTTTTGAGAAACGAAGTTCATAAAATCCAATCTTTCCAGATGAGGCATATATAATTTTGAGGTTACTTCCTGATCTTTAATTCGAATGGTGTAGAAAACTGTTCCCACCTCTTTCCCATCCTCTCCTTTTTCAGGACCTGCCACACCGGTAGTAGAAAGGGAAATATCGGTATCAAATAATTCCTGACATCCTTTGGCCATTTCCTGGGCTACCTGCTCACTGACTACCGTAAACTGATCTACCGTTTCTCCGGAAACATTTAAAATTTTGATTTTTTTCTCCGTGGCATAGGCTACCATTCCACCAAGAAAGTATTTTGAACTTCCGGAAACTGAAGTAATCATTTTTGCCAGCTCTCCACCAGTGCAGCTTTCTGCCGTGGAGATCGTCAGTTTTCTTTCAGTAAGAATTTCAGCCAGAATATTTTCGATTTTATCTTCAGAAATAGCAATCACATTATCCTTGATAAGAGGAAGTAATTTTTGAATCTCGTCTTCTGTCTGTTGTTGTAAAGCTTCTTCATTGTCTCCTGATGCTGTTATCCTCAATTTTACTCTGGTTCCTACCGGAAGATAAGACAATGAAATATTTTCAGGAAGGCCAAGTTCCCAGTCTTCAATAGTATCTGCAAGAATACTCTCCGGAATTCCCACTACCGAAACAATTCTTGAATGAATATAATTAAGGTTAAATTTTTCCTGTAAATAAGGAATAATCTGATCTTTTATCAATGGTTTTACTTCATAAGGAACACCCGGTAAACTGTAGCACAGTTTTCCATCCAACTCCATCATCATACAGGGTGCAGTACCGAAATGGTTTTGAAAAACAATAGATTTTGTAGGAACGAAAGCCTGTTCTTTATTTCTTTCCAGAATGTCTGCTCTTCCGCGTCTTTCCATGTATCCTTTAAGGTGATTAAACGTAACCTCATCCAAAGCAATTTCGTCATTGAAAAATTCTGCAAGTGCCTTTTTGGTTTTATCATCCCTTGTTGGGCCTAACCCGCCAGTCGTAATAATAAGATCACCCAGTTCAAAAGCGGTCCTTAATGTAGTTTTAATGATATCTATTTCGTCTGAAATGGTAAAGATCTGTACAACCCTTATCCCGATGTTCTTCAATTCAGAGGCAATAAAATTGGAATTGGTATCTACTGTATTCCCTGAAAGGATTTCGTCACCAATAGTGATTAGGACTGCTTTTTCCATATATGAGATTCTTGAAAAAAATTCTCCTGCAAATGACGGAAAAATATGCGGCAGTGGCAATATAAATTGATTTTTTCTATTTTTGACGAAAATTAATTAAAATTATGTCTAAATATGATGATGCGTCATGGCATTATGGTGGTGATTTTCCTGAGGAGCTTCCTCAGAAAAACGGAGCAACGCATACCGGGATGTTCCTGAACTGGTGTATCCATAACCATCTTATCTCCGATGAATTGAAAGAAGATAATGAAGAGGAAATTGAAAAATTAAAGAGAAGAGAAATTACAGGGGCTGAATTTATCATGGATTCATGTGACGGTAAATTCTCTGAATATGACCTTAGTGACCTTGGAAACAGCTTTGCAAAGGATTATTACGCAGATGACACCGATTTTGGAAACAGATACAGTTCTTTTGCTGATGATTATGTGAACCTTTTTGATGGTAAAGCTGAAGATAATGATTACGAATATGAAACCTTCTACCATATTGAAGATACCTACGAAAACTACGATCTAATGAAACAGGTCATTGATTATCGTTTTGAGGAATGGAAAGAATATATTAAAGGGTAAAAAATAAAAGGGTAAAAGGCAAATTTGCCATGTGGTGATTTTGCCTTCCCGCCTGATTATTATTGATGATGTCTCACCCAGATCAGCTCACCTGTTTTATAACCGATTTTTCGAGCTTTTTCAATGAAACGCTGTCGGATGCTTTCTGGAATCGTTGTAGTTCGGGAGAGAATCCAGAGGTATTTTAAACTGCTTCCAGCGACTAAAGCATATTGATAGTCTTCATCAATATCAATGACATTATAACCTGCCCATATGGGTTTGAAAAAGGATATTTTCAGCCTTGCTTCAGTAGCATCTTTAACAAATTTAGCTTCTCCAATGGACTCATTCCATACTTTTTTGATATAATCGTAGCCTTTATTTCTAACCTGAATACTGCCATTGGGATTTTCCAAATATTCTGCAGTAATGTTATCCATATTTTTCTCGAATTTATAATCAAAACGGGCTATTTCATACCATCTTCCGAGATATTTTTTAATATCAAAATTCTTTATTGCCACAGCTCCTCTCGGAATTCCTACAGAATAGGAATGAAAGGCCATATAGGCTAAAGCACCCAATGAAACAGGAAGGATTATTTTGTGAAAGGTCTTCATAACAGAAAATTTTGTGTGGTTCTGATGGAAACGTCAAAAATAGTGCCTTTGGGCTGTTAAAGAACAATAAATTCTAGGAAAAAACTTTCAGAAAATTATCTTTAAAGCTTCCTGAAACCTCAATTTCAGTATTATCAGCAAGCATTACAGTTCCACTTTTATGATAAGATTTCACAAAGGATGTATTGATGATATGGGAACGGTGAACTCTCACAAAAGGAGTTTCTAAAAGATCATCAAAATGCTTTAGAAATCTGCATACCATTTTCTTTGAGCCATCCGTAAGATACACCTGTGTAAAATTTCCGTCTGCCTGAAGCCTTACAATATCTTCTGTTTTCACCACATCAAACCCCTGTAAGGTGGGAAGAATAATCTGTTGTTTTTCAGGTTTTAATTTTAAGTTCTCCAGCAAAACTTTATTCCGGTTGAGTTCTTCCTTTTTCTCTATACTTTCAACAACTTTGTTTACAGCCAGAATGAGTTCCTTAATATCAATTGGTTTTAAGATATAATAACTTGCAGATTTATTTAAAGCCTGTAAAGAATATTGTGAAAATGCAGTAATGAAGATGGTTTCGTAGGAAAACTCTCTGGTAGCTTCCAATACGTCAAAGGCATTTCCGAAAGGCATTTCTACATCTAAAAACACCAATTGAGGTTGCTTTTCAGCAATCAAAGGAACGGCTTCTTTGATATTTTCAGCTTCACCTAAAATTTCTACCTGTGGGCAATATTTGGTGAGATAGCTTCTCAATACTTCTCTTGCAATCAGTTCATCATCTACAATTACAGCTTTGATCTTCATTGGGTTTACATATTAGGATACAAGTACTACATTACAGATGCAAATTAGGAATATTTGATCAACTCTGCAATCTTTCCGATATCCATCATATTCTTTTCCATTTCCAGGCGTACACTACGACCAATATGGTTATCATGCATTCTACAGTGGCAAGGAAAACGTAGAACAGATACCATTCCGAGAAGGATAAAATCCCTATAAGCAGCATCACTACAGTAAAAAAGACTCCGAAAACAATATTGAGAATTCTGTTGATCGTCGGTTTCAGGATCAAGGAAAGAAATACCATAACGGCGGGTATGGCCAAAACAACTGCGGCCATTAATAAATTCAGTGGAGTGTTCAATAAATTGTGCCCATCCACAAGCCCTTGTGCTTTTCCCGGAGTATACAGCTCAAAATAATCACCATATAAATAACACAATGTAACGGAAGTCCAAAATCCGGCAAGTATAATTTTGACATTTACCCGGATGTCTTCAAATTGAGTAGAATTGTTTATGGTATATTAGTTTTGATGAATATTATTGATGGATTTACTCTTCCCTCCTACAATCAGCAGCCACAGACATATTCCTATTTCTCCTATTGAAGCAGGTAATGTTATATAGCTTGATATTGCATAACTAGAAAATTCAGGAATCACAATCCTTCCAAAGACATTAAGAACATATCCCAAACAACCCAGCATCAAAAATATTCCCAAAATTTTGGGTAGAAAGCCAGACTTGTAAACCAGATAACCAAAAGGATAAAGCCAAAGTCCCCAAAAAATCTGAACAATTAAAATTCCATTGTTATAATTTTTCAACAGCATCATCACTTGTGCCTGTAGCTCTTCTGCTTTATAAATCTTTAGATAATCGGCGCCTTCTATAATCGTAAGCACAGAGAGTTTATTTTGAAGATTGATAAAAGAAATGGGCACGCTGATAAGTGCCAGAATCACCATCAGCTTAGCATAGGTTCCGTTGACATTTTTCAACAGTTTATACAAAGCCAATGGAAGCAATGTAAAAGCTATGTAGCAAAGAATACTACTCGCAATACTCAGACTGAATAAAGATTTTGAAACAGAAATAGTATTGAAAGTCAGCTCAGGGTTTTTCCATTCAATCAGCTTTGAGGGCACATACATCAAACTGAAAAACCCGGTTATTACAACGACAAGATAAATGAATCCTGCCCATCGTGCAATTGTAGTATTAGATTCCATCTGATTAGTTTTTATTTAATAAGACGTTTCTATATAAATTTCGTTACAAATATTACAATTAAATAACAAAAACTTAAAATACCAATAAAAAAGCTAATACTTTGACATCTAAATTCATTAAATAAACTTAGTGATAATAACCATTTTTAAACTTCAGTATTTTATACGTTGTTTTCGAAGTTTCCTTTCCTTCGCATTCTCCTTTTATTTCTTCATTGATTGTGGTTACTGAAATGGTTTTTATTTTAAGATCTGTAAAATTGTTGGTATTGGATGAATCCATGATGATATAAGAATGGGTATTCTCAAATTCTCCGTTACATCGGGTATCCCATTCACCACTTGTAGAATCCAATTCAAACTGATCGAGAACTTTTTTAAGCGTCTTTCCTTCCGGATAATACATTGAAATTGTACCTGAAGCATAAGGATTGGGCTTACTGCTTCCTACAAAATCTGTCTTTACTCCAAATGCACGGATGTTTGTACTGATATTGTATAAACCAGTATCAATGGTAAAACTTCTCAGGTTAACAGCATCGGAGTTAAGCTCTGTAGGGTCAAGATATTTATTCTTTATAATTCCGTTGCTGTCTGTAATGAGTATATAGTTCTGAACGGTAAAAACATAATCTTCTTCTTCCTGACTCAGAACAACCGGAATAACCACAATATAAGAATCTTCCGCATTAGGCATTTTCTTTTCCACACAAAGTTCCTCCCTTATCTTGGTTTTGTCAAGCTTTAGACCTTTAAGAATATGAGTAAGTCTGATACTGTCAATGTCCTGAGCAGATAAAAATCCTGAAAATAGACTCATCATCAGGGTTAACAGAAATATAAGCTTTTTCATGATATTGTTTTTATAGCAGATTAATTTGAATAGTGACCAAAACACCACTGTTATTCTCTTTATCCTTTACAGAGCAGGTAATATTCTTTTTGTACAGATCATTCAGCAGCTGAATTCTTTCCAGAGTATTTTTCATGCCTCTTCCCTCGCGGGTTTTCTGATGTTGGGTTTTCTGTTTTTTACTTTCTTCAATTCCTATTCCGTTGTCTTCAATAATGATCTTTAATTGTTGTTCATTTTTCTCGAAGCTTAATTTTAACAACCCTTTTTCTGTTCTGTAACGCAGTCCGTGCCAGATAGCATTTTCAAGAAAAGGTTGTACAAGCATTCCTGGAACCTGCAAATTTTGAAGATTTAAACTTTCATCTACATCAATTTCGTAATCAAATTTATCCGCAAAACGTGTTTTTTCCAGAGCAAGATAATTCTGTAACAGATCCAATTCCTGTTGGAAAGGAATAAAGTCATCAGTAGAGTTTTCCATTACCCCTCGCATCAGTTTTGAAAACTTCGTCAGGTATTGATTGGCTTCCAGTTCATTATTTGTAGCAATAAAGTGATTAACACTATTTAGGCTGTTAAAAATAAAGTGGGGATTCATCTCCCGTCTGAGAGACTGAAGAGCTATTTTTTTATTTTTGATCTGAACTTTCTTCAAGGTTCTGAAAATGAAAATAACCAGACTGGTCAGCAGAATCAAAGCTCCAATTAAACCATAATTAAAGACATTTTTCTTACGGATAAGCTCGTCCTTTAGCTCTTTTTCCTTCTCCAGCTGAGAAATTCTCTGTTCCGTATCTTCCAGAATCTTATTATCTATCAGACTTCTGTCTTTGGAAACCAGATTCGGAAGTTTTCCCAGAAAGTCTCTGTACAACTGAACTGAAGCATCAACATTTCCTGAGATGGCATACAAACTATCCAGTTTTTTCACACTCTTCTGAGCTTCCAACGTATGGCCTTTATCCAAAGCAATCCCGTACGCATTCTTCAATAAATCTACAGCTTCTTTCGGATCATTCTTTTTAATATAAATATCTGCCAACTCCTGAATCTGATTCACTTTTTCCTGTGAATTTTCCTTGACAAAATTTTCCTTTAAAACTTTCTTTTTGGCTTCAATGGCTTTATCAAAGTTTTTATTTTCCACATAAAGATTGGCCAGCTTCTGATTAATTTCCAGAGCTTGCTGAGGAGCTTCTTTTTTAGAAATTTTATAAGCTGCATTGAGGTTTTCTGCAGCTTTGGCAACATCTTTCTGCTGAATATTGATATCTGCCAATTGACTATATCCTGCTGCAACATCAGCCTGCTCATTTTCCTTTTTGCTTATATTAATATTATTCTGAATGGCTTCTGCCTTCACTTCAGGTGCAGGAGAAGAAAGCCTTGCAGCATCATTTGAATTAACGGCCCTGCTTTTTGTACTATAAGACATCTCTGCCGCCATGCTATAATTACTGATGGCAGGTGTTATTTTATTTTGTTTTTCCTGTGATTGGGCTAGTTTTCGGGTAACAGATTCCAGATTTTTTTTATCGTTAAGTTTTTGATACAGAGCTTTTGCTTTCACAAGATACTCTTCACTTTTGGCATAATTTCCCTGATTGTAATAATCGGTGGCCATTCCCACATACGTATCAGCAACTCCTTTATCATCATTTTTATCTACGGCTTTCTTCAATTTTGCAGCAGATTTAACTGCTTGGGAAACCTTCGTAGTATCCTGTGCTGAGAAGTAATTTCCCACCATCAATATTGAAATAAACAGTATTTTAAAAACTAATTTCACGGATTTCAAATCTTTAATGCAAAGTAAGTAAAACTTTATTGATCAACTTCTATCCTTCACCAAGTGAAAATATAATTTCACCAAGTTGGTCATCATTAATTTTTTGAGTTGATAATATTTTGAATTATTTAAGCGCTGAGCTTCGCAAGGACATTATATATAATATTTTCCGTTCGCAGAGGCGCTAACGCTCAGCAAATGAAAACTGATTATGTACATTGCTGAATGAAATGCCCTTGCGAACGGAATATTTAGCATAACTATCATCTACCCTTTGCGATTCTTAGCGTTATTAAATTATTTATAGCAAATAGGAATATGTACCGTTCTTCAATTGATGATTTAACGCAAGGGCTCGCAAGGACATTATATATAATATTTTCCGTTCGCAGAGGCGCTAGCACTCAGCAAATGAAAACTAACAATATACATAGCTGAATGAAATGCCCTTGCGAACGGAAATATCCAGCACAGCTTTCATCCACCCTTTGCGATTCTTAGCGTTATTAAATTATTTATAGCAAATAGGAATAAGTACCATTCTTCAATTGATGATTTAACGCAAGGGCTCGCAAGGACATTTATTAGATATAATATTTTTACGTTCGCAGAGGTGCTAACGCTCAGCAAATGAAAACTGATTATGTACATTGCTGAATGAAATGCCCTTGCGAACGGAATATTTCGCATAACTATCATCTACTCTTTGCGATTCTTAGCGTTATTAAATTATTTATAGCAAATAGGAATATGTACCGTTCTTCAATTGATGATTTAACACAAGGGCTCGCAAGGACATTTATTAGATATAATATTTTTAGCGTTATTAAATAATTTGGATCGAAAACTTAAAGTTAAAATATCATTGATTAAATAAAAGTTCCATTTTATCCCATCTCACCAAGTGAAAGTTCCATTTCACCAAGTCTCCCGATTTTCAGCATCAGATCGAACTAATTTTACATCAGAATTTAAAAGTAAAAACAAGAAATTATGAAATTGAAACATTTTTTAGTAATCGGAATTTTAACGCTGGGAAGTTTTGTAAACGCTCAGGAAGTAAAGAAAAACGCAATTGAAGTAACAGGGGTTGCAGAAATGGAAGTAGAACCGGATGAAGTAACCTTCAGCATCGGAATAAAAGGTGATAACAAAAATGATCTGGCAGACAATGAAAAGAAGATGTTTGATATCTTAAAGAATGCAGGAGTAAAGAACGAAGATATCAAGTTTAAATCTTCATACCAGAACATTTACGCCAAAAACGGAAAGTTTTCTAAGAACTATGTATTTAAAGCCAGTGCAAAATCAAACCTTAACAAAATCTTTGAAGACCTGAACCAGAAATGGGTAAGCAACCTGAGCATCTCCGAAGTAAAGAACACCAAGATTGCAGATTTCAGAAAAGCAGTAAAGATCAATGCTTTAAAAGCGGCGAAAGAAAAGGCCGATTATCTGTTGGAAAGCATGGGCAAAAAAGTAGGGAATGTTCTGGAAATTGTTGAGATTGAAGATTACACCAGCGACACCGTGATGCCAGTTGCCTACAAAGGTAGAATGAGCAATGCACAGCTTGAAATGGCAGATGCTCCGGTAGACATGTCTTTTGACAACATCGAAAACATCAAGTTAAAATATAGTATCAAAACGAGATACGAAATCCTTTAAAATAACAGATTTAAGAGAGGCTGCCCTATTTTTGGCAGCCTTTTTTGTTTTTGTTGGGCCCCGGATGCCTCCAGATTTACAAAAGGCATTCGTGTCAAAAAAGAATAGAAAATAGGTGGTTAGCCATTCACCAAGTGAAAATCTCTCTTCACCAAGTATCCCCAATTTCAGGTTTAAATACGGGTAATTTTACTTTATAATTTAAAATAATAGACGATGAAACGCTATCTTTTAATCACAATATTTTCAGTAGTTTTCTTCAAGGCACAGGAAATAAAGAAGGAAATTGAAGTAAAGCAGGCTACGGTATTTCTTCAGGGAGCAAAAGTGTTCGGAAATACTAATATTACTCTTCAGAAGGGACGTAATATGGTAAGAATTATCAATCTTCCCAATAATCTGGATGAAAATACCTACAAAATCAATCTTGAAAAAAATACCACACTCCTTTCCATCACTCCTCAAAGTAATTTTTTGAAGGAAGATCAGCTTTCTGACAGTGAAATGAAACTGGATAATGAAAGAAAAAAGCTTCAGAGACAGGTAAGTCTGTTAAACATTCAGATTAAAAACCTTAGCGGAGAACAGAATATCATCAATGATAATTTAAAAGTTTCCACCAATGATAAATCTACTCCACAGGAACAGCTGATTAAGCTTACTGAGTTTTACAGAAAAAGAATGCTGGAAATCGACAACCAGGTATTTGTACTGAATGAACAGAAAGCAACACTGGATGAAAGTATTGCTAAACTTAATAAACAATCCGGTGAGGAACAGACTCATAAAAATACCAACAGAAAAGAGTTACTGCTTGAAATTTTGGCAGATAATGATACAAACCTAAGTCTGGGAGTTAGCTATATTGTTTCTGATGCGGGATGGATTCCATCTTACGATCTTCGTGCCGAATCTGCAAAGAAGCCTCTTGAAATGATTTATAAAGGCAAGATCTACCAAAAAACAGGACAGGATTGGAAAAATATAAAATTGTTTGTATCTACTTACAGACCGTCATATAATCAGGACAGACCTATTCTTTCCCCATTGTATGTTGCAGAATACACTGTTCATAATCCAATATTGGAAGTTGCCGATTACAGGTCTAAAAAAGAATCTGCACTGATGAATGTCTACCAGATGAGACAGGACATCGCTGCAAAACCAAGCCAGATTCCAATTGCTTCGGTTTCTGATAACCAGATGAATGTACTTTATGAACTGAATTACAATCAGACAATTCTAAGTCAGGAAAAAGAACAATACGTTATTCTGGATAAAAAACAGATTGATGCCACCTACAAATACCATACAGTTCCAAAACTTAACAATCAGGTATTCCTGATGGCTTTTGTAAAAAACTGGCAGAACCTCAACCTGATTAATGGCGAAGCGAACATCTATTTTGAAGATAATTATATCGGAAAAACCAATATTGCCAGCAATTATGTGAAGGATGAGTTTCCGATTTCTCTTGGAGTGGATGAAAGAATTACGGTAAAAAGAATCAAACTGGAAGATAAGGCCTCTCAGAAATCTATGAGTTCCAATAAATGGGAAACTGAAGCTTATCAGATCAGCATCAGAAACAATACCAAAGAAAGTATTGAACTGGAAGTGCTGGATCAACTTCCGATCAGTGAAAACTCCAAAATTGCAGTGAAAGCTATAGAAACTGGTGGTGGCAACCTTGATGAAAAAACCGGAAGTATTCTTTGGAACAAAAACATAGGCTCCGGTGGTTCTGAAAAGATCAATTTCTCTTATGAAGTCAAATATCCGAAAGAGATGCAGATTCAATATTACAGCAGATAACCTATAAAAAATAATAATATGACAACTTTGAAAATCTTAGCCATTGCAGCAGCTCTTTTAAACTCTGGTACAGCTCCGGCCATCCGCTGCTCAAAAAGTGAAACTGGAAACCCAAACATAACGGTACAAAGAGCTTCCGTATCCCGTGTAAATACAACATCAAAGGACAATAAAATCCAGGTGGCTCTTTTGCTTGATACTTCCAACAGTATGGATGGATTAATTGACCAGGCAAAATCAAGACTCTGGAACATCGTGAATACATTAACCACATTAAAGTATAATGGCCAGGCTCCACAAGTTGAAATTGCCCTTTATGAATATGGAAACGATGGGATCCGGGATGAAAACTATATCCGTCAGGTGACCCCTCTTACTCAGGACCTTGACCTTGTTTCTGAAAAGCTATTCGCCTTAAGAACTAATGGCGGAAGTGAATATTGTGGTGCAGTCATTCGTGATGCTTCTGCCAATCTGAACTGGGACGGCAATGAGAAAAGTATGAAACTGATTTATATTGCGGGTAATGAGCCTTTCAACCAAGGAAAAATTGATTACAAAGAGGTCATCTCAAAAGCAAAGAGTAAAAATATTTATACCAATACCATTTACTGTGGAAGCCGGGAAGAAGGAATTCAGGATTTCTGGCAGAAAGGCGCAACAACAGGTGGTGGAAAATACTTTAATATCGACAGTGATAAAAAGGTGATTTATATTGAAACACCATATGATATCAGGATTTCCGAATATAACACTAAACTGAATGACACCTATATTTACTATGGAAATCACGGTTCTGAATATAAGATGAAACAAATTACTCAGGATAAAAATGCAGAGGTACAATCGGTTTCCAATCTTGTAGAAAGAACGGTTTCCAAGTCTAAAAAGAATGCTTATAAAAACGAACATTGGGATCTGATAGACAAAGCTGAAAAAGATGACAGCTTTATTGCCAACATGAAAGCAAGTGAGCTTCCTGAGGAACTGAAAGGAAAAAGCAAGGAAGAGATAAAAAAAGCAGTGTCTATAAAATCAGCAGAGCGTGAAAAAATTCAAAGAGAAATTGAAGAACTCTCTAAAAAGCGCCAGACCTACATTGATAATGAAATAAAAAAAAGAGGAACTGATGATTCTGATGATCTTGGAAAAGCCATTGAAAGCTCTATACAGGAACTGGCGAAGAAAAATGGATATAGTTTGTAAAAATCCCAATTACAACAAGGCTTACCCTTTAAATATTCTTAAGCAGTAAACCTTATGAAAATAAATTACACTTAAGTTTTGAAAACCTTTGTTTTCAGCTTAAGTGTAATTATTTATTTGTATTTGTTCATGATTAAAGAACCTTCTATCGTCCAAATTTAAAATATTGAGACAATGGATGTTTTTTCCCCTTCATAAACAAAGAAGCCATCTCCATCCCGGTTACTGAAAAAGTAATTCCGTTTCCTCCAAAGCCCAATACAAAGTAAGAGTTCTTGAATTTTTGATGTTCCCCGATATAAGGAAGTCCGTCTTTTGTTTCTCCAAAAGTTCCAGCCCACACAAAATCTGGATAGAAATGATAATCAGGCTTTATCTTCTTTAAACTCTTTATAATTTCTTTTTCTTTTTTGTTGAGAATCGCATCCCTTTTCTCAGCACCATAAAAATCTTCATCTCCACCACCAATCAATAATCTGCCATCATCTGTAGTCCGCATATAGAGGTAAGGATCATCGGTATTCCAGACTAAAGTACTGGTGATATTTTTAAATTTATCATGATCTACTTCAGAAACCACAGCATAGGTACTTTTCAGATTAACGAAATTCTCTTTCAGCAGAGTTTTGCTTTCATAGCCTATACAATAAATTATTTTCTTCGCCCTGATTTGAAAACCATTATCAACTTTAGCAATATTGAAGCCTTTATGATACTCTACTTCTGTCATTTCAGTTTTATCAAAGATTTTCAATCCTTTTCTTACATTGTGTTTACACAGTTCATGAGCAAACTGAAAGGCATCAATACTGGCTCCCTGTTTTGATACAATACCACCATAAGTATTTTCAAATCCAAATGTCTCCAAAACCTGATCTGCATTCAGCCATTGAACTTTAAATCCGGCATTTTTTCTGGCTTCATATTCTTTCTTCAACCATTCAGCATCTTTCTTTTTCGAAGCAAAATACAGTGATTTTTTACGTTTGAATCCCGCTTTGGGACGTATTTTTCTTACAAGTGTTTCTAGAATATCAATGGCATCTGAACAAGCTTTATAACTTGCAACAGCTCCTTTCTTTCCTATTTTTTCTATTAATTCATAAAGTGGAACATCTATTTCGTACTGCAGCATTGAAGTGGTTGCAGAGGTACTTCCATTACAAAGCTCACGCTTATCAATGAGGATTGTTTCATAGCCATCCTTTACCATTTGGTGGGCAATAAGACTTCCTGTAATTCCGCCGCCTATGATTAAGACATCACAGCTTTCCTCTGATTTTAAAGAAGGATAAGTAGCCATCAGTCCGTTTTTTAAAAGCCAAAAAGGTTCATTTGATTTGAGATCCATATTGATATTTTATATTAAAAATAACAATTTTTATACCTGTTTTAACAATTTTTGATGAATGTATGGTTTAATTATTGTTGCTTTATTAAAATCCAACCCTCATAAAATATTCACTATGATAACAATTATTCCAGAAGCTCCGGAGAATGTTGCGGCATTCAGTGCAACGGGGGAAGTAACGAAAGAAGATTTTGAAAAACTGGTAATTCCGCGTGTGAAAGAGAAAGTAGACGAATTTGGTGAGCTGAATTACTTACTGTATTTGGATACCGATCTGGATAAGTTTACCATGGGAGCATGGCTTGAAGATCTCCTGCTAGGATTAAAAAATCTTGCAAAATGGAATCGGACCGCTATTGTTACAGATAAAAAAGCAGTACAGAACTTTACGGATATTTTCAGTGTTCTGATGCCGGGAGAATTTAAATCTTTCCCAAAAGAAAATTTATACAATGCACTTTACTGGTGCAAAAATGGCAATGAGGTGGAAGTTTAATCAACCTCATAAAACAACGAAAGGCTGTCTTAAAAGGCAGTCTTTTTTTGTTTTCTAAATTAATAAATATTAAATAGATAGGTAAAAACACCTAATTATAAATTTGGCACATTCTACTGTAATTATTTCTCTTTATCGTGAGTACATTTGTAATGTTAACCCATAAAACTTACACCATGTCAACATTTAAAACAAACATTATTGCAGGACCACTTTGGAGCAACGATGAAGCACAAAAATTAGGACCACGTATTGCTGCGGCACACTTAGGAAAATTTACAGGACAATGGACTACCATTGTAGAAGGACAAATGAGCGTTATAGAAGTTGAATTAAACGCTCAGCCAACAGGCAGCACAGAATATACTTTAGACGTTTTAGCCGGCCCAATCTGGAGCAACGAAGACGCTAAAGAGATCTGCCCTTCTATCTGTGCATCTTATGGAGGTAGGTGGAACGGACAATGGACAACAGTTGTAGAAGGCAAAATGAGCGTTTGCGGCTGTGTATTTAAATTCTAATCAGAATCAATCAATGTATTAATTTAAAAAGCTGTCTCAAAAGTCTATTTTTGACTTTGGGACAGCCTTTTTTATGCTTACCTATTTGTATTCTCACAGATGACAATTCTCTGTAATCTATGCTTAATTTTTATAACTATACGTTTCTATTTATCACACGAAACACATTCTACAGCCGCTTCATCTTTATTTGCCGTTTGTGAACCATACAGATACATATATCTTACACTAATTACAAATCCGATAAAGGTCATCCCTACTCCTACTAGCGATGGATAGTTGAACGGCAAGCCATATTCTAAAGGAATTCCACCAAAAAAAGCCCCCATTGCATTCGCAATATTAAATCCTGCCTGCATAAAAGCTGCGGCCATCATTTCACTTTTCGGAGCTGCTTTCATCATCATAATATTAATAGGGGCAGCAATTGACATGGATAAGGCTCCACACATAAATGTCAATAGGAAAGCAATATTCTGATGTTCTGAAAGTAAAAATACCCCTACCAGTGAGATCATCATTAAAAAGATCAGAAGTGCACAGGTTTTCTCAGGCCCTAATTTATCTGAAATAATCCCTCCCGCAAGGTTACCTACCACCATTCCGGCTCCGGCAAGGACCATTACATATGCCATTTGGCTGCTATCAACTCCGGAAATTCCGGTCATTAAAGGGGTGATATAGCTCAACCATGTGAAAAGACCTCCAAATCCAATCGCTGTAATTCCTAATACCAGCCATGATTGTTTCTTTTTCAAGAATTGTAATTCATCCATAAAATGGGTATTTTGATTAGCCTCAATTGATGGGAGCCATAATTTTAAAAATAATAGAGCAAAAACACCAATCAAAGCGACAATAGCAAAATATAGTCTCCAATGGAAGACATGTCCAATATAAGTTACCAAAGGAACCATCACCAGATTGGCTACGGTTAGCCCTGTGAACATCATGGATATATAAAAGGCTTCCTTCCCTTTTCCTGCCATTTTAGCAGCCACTACTGTTCCTACTCCAAAGAAAGCTCCGTGAGGAAGCCCAGACATGAATCTGATGATCAGCATTGTTCCATAGTTGGGAGCTATGGCAGAAAGGGCATTAAATAAAGTAAACAGAATCATAAAAGCAATCAACACTTTTTTAGGAGGATACTTTACTGAATATCCAATCAAAAGCGGTGCTCCGATTACCACTCCCATTGCATAAGCAGAAATCAGATGCCCTGCTTGCGGAATTGTAATTTCCAATGTTTTTGCGATGTCCGGCAACAACCCCATAACGGTAAACTCGGTAGTTCCTATTCCCAATCCGCCAATCGCCAGCGGTATTATTCTTTTATCAATCTTCATTGTCTGTTCTTTTCTGAATTAATATCTTGAAATTAAAAATGGTGAGCCATCTTTATTTTTGAAAGTGCAAAATTCGAAAGAAAGATTGGATTTCACACCTCTTTGAATGATAAAAATTTGCTCCATATTAACCTTTTTGTTTAATTTTAACTCTACAAACAATCAAAACAGAACAAAATGAAGATTCAGAAAGAAACGATAGCGTTTGAAAAGGGGAAATCTTTCAAGATATTTGCTCCCAGTCTGAAAAATTGTTTTTTCTGGCATTATCACCCTGAAATAGAACTGGTATATGTAGAAGCATCCAACGGAATCCGACATGTTGGAAAAAATATTTCAGGATTTACAGACAGTGAATTACTGCTTATCGGTGCCAATGTTCCTCATCTTAATTTTGATTATGGGATACAGACGGAATGTAAACAACTCGTATTGCAAATACGGGAAAATTTTCTTCAGGATATCATTATTCCTGTTCCTGAATTTGAGAATATTAAAAATCTTTTGGAACATTCTTACCTTGGATTATCTTTCTCCGGAGAAACCAAAAATATTGTTGTTGAAAAACTTCAGCTTCTTAAGGAAAAAAACTCTTTTGAATCATTAATGGGATTAATTGAAATCTTGCAAATTATGGCCAGTTCTAAAGAAGTACAAGAGCTTAATAAAGAAGATACGAGAATCAAATGGTTCCTGAATGATAAGATCAGAATGGGAACGATTTACGATTACATTCATGAAAATCACGATAAAAAACCTAATGTGAATGAGATTGCCCAGATTGTCAGTTTAAGTACTCCTGCTTTCTGTCGTTATTTTAAAAAGCAAACTAATATGACATTCACCGATTTTGTTAATAATTACAGAATCAATCAGGCTAAAATTTATCTGTTAAAAGATTCTTCTGTAACGGAGGTTTGTTTTCAGGTGGGGTTTGAAAGTCTTTCCTATTTTAACAAACTCTTCAAACAACATACAGGGGAAACGCCTTCAGAATTCAAGAAAAAGCATTTCAAACCTATTGAAATTAATGGGCGAATCGGGGTAATTAACAGGGAATCTTCTTGTAATAAATCGTTTTAATTGTCTCGCTGATTTTATGGGCTTAAAAGTTTATTATTCCCACTGATAGCACAGATTTTCACAGATGATTCCTGGTAATTTTTATATTGGAGCGTAAACCACCCCGTCAAAAATTCTAAGAATTTTTGCCACCCTCCGGAAGAGGGGAATGATGGAAGCCATTCCTTATTGATTTTGGTTAAAACAGTTCCTAAGCACCACCCTATTACCTATTACCTATCCTAAAAAAAATAACCGCCCATTGCTAAGCGGTTTGTATTTTAATGAATATGTTTTTCTGCGTGGTAAGAACTTCTTACTAGAGGTGAACTTTCAACATGTCTGAAACCTAAGCTTCTTGCAAAGTCTCCCAGTTCATCAAATTCTTCCGGAGTAATGAATCTCTTTACAGGAAGATGTTTTTTGGTTGGCTGCAGGTATTGTCCAAGAGTGATAACATCTACATTGGCATTTCGGATGTCTTCAATTGTCTGGAAAACCTCATCTTTAGTTTCCCCTAAACCAAGCATCACCCCTGTTTTGGTTCTTCTTTGTCCCGCTTCTTTTAAATATCTTAAAACCTCAAGGCTTCTTTCATATTTGGCCTGAATTCTCACTTCTCTGGTCAAACGTTTTACAGTCTCCATGTTGTGAGAGATTACTTCCGGAGCAACATCTACCAATCTGTCAATATGTTTGGTGATTCCCTGGAAATCCGGAATTAGGGTTTCCATCGTTGTTCCCGGAGAGATTCTTCTTACAGCATTTACAGTTTCTGCCCAAAGGATAGATCCCATATCTTTAATATCATCACGGTCTACAGAAGTAAGAACTGCATGTTTGATCTTCATTAATTTGATCGAACGCGCCACTTTTTCAGGTTCATCCCAGTTGACATCAAGCGGTTTTCCTGTTTTTACTCCACAGAATCCACAGCTTCTTGTACAGATATTTCCTAAAATCATGAACGTTGCCGTACCTTCTCCCCAGCACTCCCCCATATTCGGGCAGCTTCCGCTTTGGCAAATGGTGTTTAATTTATATTTATCAACCAAAGTCCTCAATTCTCTGTAGTTCTTTCCGGTAGGAAGTTTTACACGAATCCATTTTGGTTTTTGAACGGTAGTATCTTGAACTAAATTCTCCATTTATTTCTCAAATTGAGGTTCAAAGTTAGTGATTTTTTTATCGAAACAATCAAACACAGATATTGATGAAACATATAATTTTGTAATTTCAAAACTCAAAATATTTTATGAAGACCATATTCTGCATCTTATCACTTATTTCCAGCACCTTTTGTTGGGCTCAAAAAGAATTTCAGCCAAAAGGTTCCACCATCCTGCAAACTGTGGATGGAGATCTTGATGGAGATCAAATTCCTGAAAAAGTAATCGTTTACAATACAAAAGACCCAGGTGAACTGGGTGATCTCCGTGAAATTCAGATCCTGAAAAAAGTGAATGGTCAATGGACGATCCTTGAAAGATCTATGAATGCCATTCTTGATAGTGAATCCGGAGGTATTATGGGTGATCCTTATTCTGGAACCAGCATAGAGAAAGGAATTCTGATTATTAACCATTTCGGTGGCAGCAGCTGGAAATGGGCCTATACTGATAAGTACAGATATCAAAACGGGCATTTTGAATTGATAGGACATACTTCAAGCTCGGGAAGACCGGGAGATTATATCAAAAATGTAGATTTTAATCTTTCTACCGGACAGATTAATTTCAAGAATGATGTTGATGATACTAAAGAATATGGGCCTTCTCAAAAAGAAACATACATTAAAAAGGGAGTCAAGATCAATCTTCAGAACAGAAATGATAAAAGTGTGAAAATCATACTTCCTAAAACCAAACAGGAAATTTTCCTGTAACCAGCTACTAATAAGTATTCTGCTAATTAAACATTTTATTATCACCTATGTGCCCTTTAGTTTAAAGGCCAGATATTAGATATCTTATTCGTGCATTAAATATTCTATTTTAAAATGATTTTGAGGTTTCTAATGTCATCTGCATGATCTGCTAAATCAGCGAGAAATAAATAGTATTCAATTTTATCGGAGATAAAATCTTTGAGTCTTAGATATAGTATATTTAGCATCTTTGCGTTTTCCAACCACATTCTTAGTTATCTTCAAACTCATTATTCTTAAGCAATTCAGCAAGAACCTTTTTAGCACGCATCACACGAACTTTTGTGTTAGCAACAGAAATACCTAATTCTTCTGCAATTTCCTTGATGCTTTTTTCTTCAAAAAACCTCAGCTTAATGATGTCCTGATAATTGGCATCCAGAGATTCAATGGTTTTAATGATTTTCTTTTGCTCTTCTTTAGAGATTAAAAGTTCTTCAGGGGATTTTGCATATTGATTTTTAACCTCATCAAGATTTTCAACGGCGTCTTCATTTTCACGACTCTTTTTTCTCCAAAAATCGATAACAGTATTCTGAGCAATGGTTAGAATCCATGTTTTAAACTGAAAATGCGGATCGAACATATCCAATTTCGATAATACTTTGGAAAAAACATTCACAGTGATCTCATCGGCATCATTTTCATCTTTCACTTTTTTCATTACAAAAGAGAAAACATCCACCCAAAAAACATTAATGAGTTTAGTCTGGGCCTTCTGATCTTTATCTTTGGCCTTTTGAATGAGGAGAAATAGCTGTTCGTCGTTCATTAATAACAAATATAGAATATTTGGGTTGAAAATGCAAAGCTGAATCAGCTATCAATCGTGAATTTTGCCTCGTAAGTGAATAGCCAATCAGAGAAAGTTATTCATTTTATTTATAATTTCAATCCTTTTCCTATTTCCCTTCTTCTCCTTTTCACTTTATACTTTTGAATTTATTATCTTTGCAACTTAAAATTTTAAAGAAAAAAATCAATGAATTCCTTTATAGAAGAACTGAAATGGCGTGGTCTGTTTGCTGATATGATGCCTGGAACCGATGAACAACTAAATAAAGAGGTAACTACTGCATATATTGGTTTTGATCCAACGGCCGATTCTTTACATATCGGAAGTCTTATTCAGATAAAAATTTTAGCACACTTTCAACAGCATGGTCACAAACCCATTGCTTTGGTGGGTGGAGCTACAGGAATGATTGGTGATCCATCCGGAAAATCGGCAGAAAGAAACCTTTTGGATGAGGAAACGCTTTTACACTATGTAGATTGCTTGAAAAATCAGCTTTCAAGATTCCTTGATTTTGCAGGAAATGAGCCTAATAAAGCAGAACTGGTCAATAATTACGACTGGATGAAGAATATTTCTTTCCTTGATTTTGCTAAAAATGTCGGGAAGAACATCACCGTTAACTATATGATGGCTAAAGATTCTGTTAAGAAAAGATTTTCGGGAGAATCTGGGGCAGATGGAATGAGTTTTACAGAATTTACATATCAGTTGATTCAGGGATATGATTTCCTTCACTTATATCAAAACAATAATGTAAAGCTTCAGATGGGAGGTTCCGACCAGTGGGGAAATATCACTACAGGAACAGAATTAATCCGTAGAAAAGCTCAGGGTGAAGCATTTGCCTTAACCGTTCCTTTGATTACAAAAGCGGATGGTTCTAAATTCGGAAAATCTGAAAGCGGAGAAAACTATTGGTTAGACAAAAAGAAAACTTCTCCATATAAATTCTACCAATTCTGGCTGAATGCTACTGATGAAGATGCTGAAAGATTTATTAAATTCTATACATTCCTTGGAAAAGAAGAAATTGAAGCTTTAATTGAAGAGCATAAAACAGCAGCCCACGAGAGAAAACTTCAGAAAAGATTAGCTGAAGAAGTAACCGTTTGGGTACACGGAAGAGAAGAATATGAAAAAGCGCTTAAAGCTTCTGAAATTCTTTTCGGACGTTCTACGGCTGAAGATTTGGTGAGCCTTGACGAAGAAACTTTCCTAGAAGTTTTTGATGGGGTTCCACAAAAAGAAGTAGCAAAAGCTGATGTATTAGGCATCAACATTGTGGATCTTCTTTCAGAGAAATCAGGATTCCTGAAATCGAAGAGTGAAGCACAGAGAGAAATCAAAGGAAATTCAATCTCTGTTAACAAACAAAAAGTAAATGATACTTTTACAGCTAATGAGACGGATCTTATTGACAGCAAATTCTTATTGCTTCAAAAGGGTAAGAAGAGTTATTTCATCGTAAAAGTTATTTAATTTTAATACCACATAAAAACCGGCGCCGAGATAAATCTCGGCGCCGGTTTTTTATATTGAAAGTATTATTAGTTTTTAAAATACATAGCTTGCAGAAGCTGATAAATACTGACCACTGGAAGTTCCTTCTTTTTTCAGCTCTCCATCTACCCAGATCTGAACCTTTAAGGTAGAAGATGCATTCGTTCCTACAGCACTTACCGCTACATTCGCATTATAGGCACCTTTTTCTGAAGTAACCTCAGGGCTTGACCACGTTGTTCCGCTAAGGCTGGAAGCAGTAGTTGGGTTACCATCAATTCCATACACTGCTACATCTATATCACTTCCCGCAGAAGCTATCGCTTTAAAAACTACTTTATGACTTTTCCCTGCTCCATTTACGTTAGGAGTATCATCATCATCTTTACTACAAGAGGCTACAAATCCCATTACCATCGTTGCAAGAAGCACTACAAATGTACCTTTCAACAGCTGGTTTATTCTCGCTTTTTTCATAATCTTTTTGTTTAAATTTTAGTTACTTTATTTGATATTCTATGATTAGTGATTCCGTACCTGCAAAGCTATTGGAGTCCTGAAACTTAATCAATCCTGAAAATTGTGTAATTTTTTCTACCTAAATTCAGGTATTTTTTATACTGAAATTTTTAATTAAATTGACCGTTTATAAAAAATATATTCTACAGAACTGATACCTGATGAAGAGATTACTGATCCTGTTAACCCTATTCCTATCCTTTGGTGTACAATCACAACAACTTATTCCGCTGGATGAAAAGCCCTATTTAGACAGCTTACAAAGCCTTCTTATAAGCAATAGAACTACAAAAGTGAAAGCCAATGCCACTTTTCTTTTGTCAAACTATTATAGAAATATTGATTCCCTTTTAAGTAAAAAGTATCTGGAAAGTGGGAAAGCATTCATTAAAGGAGACGCCTTTCTTGCAGCTAAGTATAATTTCTACGAAGCACAATATAACCTGGACCGAAATAAAGCAAAAGCAGCGGTAGCATATCAAAAAGCAATTGAAGCATTATCAAAGTTCAGAAATGAGGAATCTGATCTCCTTCAGGCAGCTGCCTGGTATAGCTACGGAGTAACCCAAAAAGACAAGGAAGGCTATCCTTTTTTGGTTAAAACTATTCTGGAAAAAAGTATCCCCCTAGCCAAAAAATATGAAAATAGCAGGAATCTGGGATTTTTGTATACTCAGTTTGCCGTTATCCTTACTTACAATGCCGAACTTAAAAAGTCTGAGGAATATAATGCTAAAGCGTTACAAATTCTTGAAAAATACTATCCGAATTCTCCTGAACTATTTTTCACCTATCTAAATTATTCAAACAATTTTTGCTATCAGGCCAAAGGAGATGAAGCTAAAAAGTTTTTGGATAAAGCTGAAATGCTTATCAGCCCTTATCCAAATTCCTCTATTAATGCTTTTTACTATTATAGCAAAACACTTTATTTTATTACAAGACAAAAGAATTCTGAAGCGTTACCCGTTATTGAAAAAGGGCTTTCTTATGCTAAAAGATTCAATCAGAATCTATTGGCCCAAATGTTCTATTTCAATAAATATGATATTTTAAGGAAATTAAAGAAGTATAACGAGGCTAAGGGTGCTTTGGAAGATATTTTAACAGAGAAATCCCTTGCTCTTGATCTTAACAACAGAAAAACTATTTATAAGCAGCTTTCCTCTTTAAATGAAGAAATGGGGAATACTAAAGAAGCTTTGGTTTGGGAACAGAAATATTCTAAACTTAATGATAGTCTAAACACCGAAAATGTAAAGCTTGAGATCAATAAAATTGAGTCCAAATTCAATGCTGCAGAAAAGGAAAGAAAAATAGCCACATTAAATGCGGAAAAGAATCAAAAAGAGCTGGAAGTGAATAAGAAAAACTCCTATTTATGGGGATTAAGTCTTATTTTACTATTAGTTGTAAGCCTTCTGATCTTCCTTTATATTATCTTTAGAAAAAATAAAAAAATCTCTGAACAGAAGATTAATGATATCAGACAAAAGGAAGAACTTTCTTTAACGAAAGCCATTCTTGAAGGAGAAGAAAGGGAAAGAGAACGTATTGCAAGAGATCTTCATGATGGCCTAGGCGGAATGCTGGCCGGAGTGAAAATCAATTTTTCAACATGGTCTGCCAGTCATTTGGATCCTCAGAAAGATCAGGAGTTTTATAAAATCCTGGGACAGCTGGATAATTCTGTAGGTGAACTTCGGCATGTAGCAAGAAACCTTATGCCTGAATCATTGCTTAATTTCGGTTTGGAAACTGCCCTAAATGATCTTTGCGAATTTTACAACAGAAAGGATATCGAAATTGATTTCCAGGCGATCAATATCGAAAAGAATCTGCCTTTAAACATCCAGCTTAACATTTACAGGATTGCACAGGAATTATTGGCCAATGCGATCAAGCATTCTGAAGCTACCAATATCTTACTACAATGCTCCCAATCTAAAAAAGATTTTCTCATCACTATTGAAGACAATGGAAAAGGATTCGAAAGCAGCAAAGAACCCAAAAACAAAAGCATGGGGCTCCGCAACTTAAAGAACAGAGTTGATTATCTGAAAGGAAACATGGAGATCAGTTCAGACAGTCAAGGTACAACGATTAATATAGAACTCAACATAAATGGAGAATGAAAAAATAAATATTGTTATCGTAGACGATCACCCTATCGTCATCGAAGGACTGAAAATGATGCTGAAAAGCCAGCCTTCTTTTAATATTCCCGAAACGTTTATTTCCGGTTCGGAGATTATTAACTTTATCAGCAATAACAAGGTTGATATTATTCTTTTAGACATCGCCCTGCCTGATGCCAATGGTGCAGAACTTTGCAGGGAAATTAAAAAGATCTCTCCCGAAACTTCGGTAATTATGTTCAGTAACCGCTCTGAAAGAAGTATCATCATGCAGTGTATTCAAAATGGAGCCAGTGGCTATCTTCTCAAAAATACATCTATTGAAGAATTAGTCATTAGTATCAAAGGAGCATTATCCGGAGACATTGTTTTTTGTGATGAAACCAAGCAGATCATCTGCAGACCTTCTCAAAATGATTTCCCCATTCCCCGACTCACCAAAAGGGAAAAACAGATTTTGCATCTTGTAGCACAGGGCAAAACAAGCAATATGATCGCAGAAGAGCTCTTTTTAAGCCCTCTTACTGTAGATACTCACCGTAAAAATCTTCTTCAGAAATTTCAGGCTAAAAACTCTACCGAACTCGTAAACCAAGCTATAGAGTATAATCTGATTGAAAAATAAAAAAACCGCCCAAGAGCGGTTTTAATTTTATAGAGTAAAGTTTATTTATGGTTCAAGGAAACTGTAGGCAAACTTTACAACTTTGTTATCACCTTTTCCTGTAACTTTAGCAGTTCTAACAACTTCTCCGTCTATCGTAAGAGTAATTGTAAGTTCAGAATTTTCTTGTGGTAACATAGCATTAGCCGCAAAATTAAGCTGTGCCTGGCTGGAATTAACCCACATATCTCCACTATTCCAACCTTCTTTTAACTCTGCAGTAGGAGTGCTAAATATCGTATTCTGGGCAGTTCCTACCTGAGTAACCACAGAAATAAGTTGTGATCCTGTTGTAGCTTTCGCTGAAAATTGAACCACATGATCCTTAAATTCATCGTCGTCATCTTTTTTACACGAATTGACAACAGTAATCACTGAAAATAACAAAACGAATAAAGAAGAAAGTCTAAGTAAACTTTTTAAATTGTAAAATTGCTTCATTTCTCCAAATAGATTTTTTAATGTTCCAAATATAAGTTTTTTATTAATATAAAAATATCTTTAATAAAAATTTTACAACATTTTTTTACAAAAAATATCAAATCAATAAAAATAAAATCAAACCTAAAAAACCTAATAATACAACGTAATCCCCTAATTATTAAACATAAAACATCTTTATATTTAGAATTATTTTAATACTGATAAAAACCAATAGGATTATAGTGTTTTGTTCAAAAATTAACCCTCACTTTTTATCTTTTAAAATGATTTTTAAACTCCTTTAAACGAATCATAAAAGTTGGGATTTACAATGTAATTTATTAATTATATTTGCTGTATGAATTTAGATTACTTAGTAAGAGAGCCGGAAAATATTACCTCTTCTACTCCTATACTTTTTATGCTTCACGGCTACGGCAGCAATGAACAGGACCTTTTCAGCTTTAGAGAAACCCTTCCACAAGATTGGATTATCATCAGTTTCAGAGCCCCGAGAGATACTCAGTTTGAAGGATATTCATGGTATGATATTAATTTTAATGATCCAGAAAATTTCATTGATGTTCCTCAGGCTAAGGAATCTTTAAATGCTGTATTGGAAAGTATATTAAAAATAGTAAATAATTACGGTCTTACAGAAAGCAAAGTCCATTTATGCGGATTCAGCCAGGGAGGAATTTTATGTTATGCGTTGGCTCTAAAATATCCTGAGTTATTTACAAATATTGCCTGTTTAAGTGCTTATGCAGAAGAGAAGATCCTAGACGGAATTGTAAAAGATAAAAAGAAACTGGAAAAGCTAAGATTTTTTGTATCCCACGGTACAGATGATGCAGTAATCCCAATTGATTGGGGGAGAAAGGCTGCAGAACTGCTTTATGATCTTAACTGTTATTTTACATTCAGAGAATACATGAGCGGACATGGCGTTAACCAGAAGAATTATATGGATTTAATGGATTTCTTCTCAAAATAAGCCGTTTTTAATTTTCAAACAAATTCAACAAAAACAACAACTTCATTGTAGTTCATATAAACATTCCTGCGTTTGGAATGTTTTTTTATTACAATAAAGATAAATTCAGTAAATTCAGTAAATGAAACTAAAGCTACTTTTACTGGGTTTATTATTGGGTATTTTTATCCATGCCCAGAACTCTTTCCGGCTCATCAATACACCAAAAGCAGTAATCCCTTTTCAACTTATCAACAATCTGATTTTCATTCCCATCAACATTAATGGTGCAGACCTGACTTTTATGGTGGATACCGGAGTTGCAGAAACCATTCTATTCAGCTTAGAAAATAAAGAGCTTAAACTGGATAATGTTGAAAAAATAAAGTTTTCAGGGCTTGGGGGAAACTTAAGTATTGATGGATTAAAATCGGAGCGTAATTTAGCTAGAATTGGAGATGTAATGATTAATAACTCTATGTCTCTTTATGTAATCCTTAGTGAAGAATTCAATATTTCATCCCACGTAGGAATTCCAGTAAATGGAGTTATCGGTTATCATTTTTTCAAAGATCATCCTATTGCTATTGATTATATTTCTAAAAAAATAACAGTCTACGAAAATATAGATGTATTAAAAAGAAAAGTGAGAAAGTTTGATGAATTTCCGATCAGTATTGAAAAAGATAAACCTTATCTTAACGCTGATGTAGAAATGACCCGTGAAAAGAAAGCATCAAAACTTCTGATTGATCTTGGAAACAGTGATGCAATATGGCTCTTTCCAACTCTTATCAAAGATTTTGTTTATAACAGACCTAATATTGATGATTTTCTTGGCCGTGGATTCAATGGAGATATTTACGGGAAAAGAAGCAGAATTCATAATTTTTATCTTGGTGATTTCAAATTTGAAAAACCTCTTACCGCAATGCCTGATGAATACTCTATTCAGCATGTGAATCTGGTAAAAGACAGAAAAGGCTCTGTAGGCGGTGAAATCATGAGACGGTTTTCTCTCATTTTCGATTATCCTAACAATAAGCTATATTTGAAGAAGAACAGAAACTTTGATGATCCTTTCCACTTTAATATGAGCGGACTGGATTTCAGACAAGATGGAATGGAATGGCAACAGGACAGGGTTAAAATTGAAACTCAAACCATGGGCAGTACTGTAAATGGTACAGTAGGTAACAAGAATGAGGTATATAGAGAGTCTTTTCAGTACAACTTTATCCTCAAACCCATATTTGCGATTGCAGGAGTGAGAAAGGATTCGCCGGCCTATGAAGCAGGTTTAAAAAAGGATGACAAAGTGATCAGCATCAATGGAGATAAGACATCAGACATGACTCTTGAAAAAATCCTTGAAATTATGAAATCCTCCGAAGGACGAACTATCACCATGATTATTCAGAGACAAGAAGAAAAATTAACTTTCCGTTTTAACTTGGAAGACCCGATTCCGTATCAAGAATAAATAATATGACAACTGAAGAAACCACCTTAGACAGAATAAGAACCCGGCCGAGATTTAAGATGTTTACGCACCTTACCAAAGAAGAGTATGCCGAAAATCTGAAAAAGTATCTTGCCGAGCATAAAAATGAATTCTCCGGTAATATCAATAAAGAAGTTGCCACCATCTGGGTGGAAACAGAAGATGACAATTACTGGAAACCACGCCTAGCTTTACGTATTGAAATGGAAGACGAAGAAACAGTAATACGAGGCGTTTTTGGCCCCAGTTCTGCTGTGTGGACATTCTTTATGTTTCTTTATTTTTCTTTTTCAATTTTTTGGATGACTTTCTTTACCATGTATTACGTGGAAAAACAAATAAAAAGCGCTGAATACCCTTGGGCACTGAGCGCTTCTTTTGTTATGTTATTTTTTATTCTTCTCACCTATCTCGCTGCCAGGTTCGGGCAACATAAAGGGAAAGAGGAAATGCTTAAGTTAAGACAGTTTGCTGAAGAATCTACTTTACAGTTTGAGAAGAAGATTATTTAGACAAGGTATCTGTAGTCCTTTCATTCTGAATTGGGGTTGTCATTGCCTTAGCGGTTTTAATAGAATCGGCCACTTTTTCTCTGTTGGCCTGTTCTTTCAGCATTTTAGGAACATCCGGTTCTAATAATTTCGTTAACTCTTCTACAGATATATTATTGGCATTAGGATCATCCAGAAGCTTTTTCCACGGTCTTCTCCCACCCCAGTTATAGTCACCAAATACCATTACTGCTGTACCTCTTGCTTTTGTAGTAGCACCACCTGGATTCAGAATCCAGGTATCGGCATAAGAATACAGCCATTGGGCGTCTTTTCTCAATAATCTTAAGCACGAATGTGATGCCGGATATCCGGGAAGCGTATACTCATGCCATCCGATACCGCCAATATTATGGATATTAAAGTTATAAGGAAGTTTCCATTCACTGCTTACCGTGGAAATAGACAATTTCTTTTTCCAATTGGCAAAAGTAAGTCCTCTTGTTGTTTGTGCTGTCTTTTTACCCATACTCGTTGGTCCCCATTTCACCAGGCCTCCGTTGGAATATACCGCATAGGCCTGAATAGGATATGAGAAGATCACAAATTTTTTCACCCCGCTTAATACATCAAGCTGCATAGGGAACGGTGAATATGCCATCAAAGTGGTATCTATTTTAGCCGGAACTACTAAGGTATCAGCATTCCATTTACTTTTAGAATCCAGCCTGTTTAACGCTAAAATAGCAGTACGTTCCTTCTCATCATACTTTTTACTGAATTCTGCATATACAGAATCCCGCATCTTTTTATCTTTTGGAAGGACAAACGCATTATAGAAACCATTCTCCTGCATCATAGGCGGAGCTGATTCTTTTTTCACCACAGGTACTGAATCTTTCTTTATAGAGTCATTTTCTGTTTCCGGGGTTTCGGAAGCAGAAACTGTATCTTTAAAAGTATCGCTGATCTTTTCTATTTCTTTCTTACAGGAAACAAGAAATAATGCGCATAAAAAGGCGTATAGAAATGATTTTTTCACAGATATGTTCTTCATAAATAAAATAGGTCATTTAGTTTGGCTACCCAGTACAAATATCAGACCTAAAATTGAATCCTAAAAGACATTCTGAAAAATACCGTAAAAAAACGGTAATTCAATTTTTTTTCTAAAGCAGTTTATTGATTTTTGCATAAGATAAAGCCTCTGCAATATTGCTGACTCCAATTTTTTCGAAAAGTTTTTTGCGGTGAAATTTTACGGTATCTGATGTAATAAAAAGTTTTTCAGCAATTTCACTGATAGTCAATCCACTGGCATACAGGCTCAGTATTTCGTGCTCTCTGGAAGATAACTTTATTCTTTCATCTTTTTCCCATTTATCTGCTGTAAGATCATATCTCCAGATCTCATCGGAGCCTTCTTTACTGAGCACCACATTTCCGGAAGAGGTATTATTGGATAATGAAACGGCACACAAAGCCTTCCATACCTGCCCATTTTCTGTAAGGAACATAGGAGCAAGCTTATGATTCACTAGGATCATATTCTTTTTACTATTGATAAGATAGAAATCATAGGAAATGGAATATAGCTTTCTATCTTCTATCGGAATTTTATCGTAAAATTTAAATCCTGCTTCATTAATTTTAATCAGCATTTCAATATCCTCCGGCTTCACATTCTGAAAATAGAATGCATATCCAAGATCTTTTACTTCAGCCGAGGTTTTTCCACACAAAAAAAGTGGGTTATCTGATACATATTCAAATCCTTTAGTTTGATAATTGATCACGTACAAACTCTGATAAGTAGTTCTGGCAAGTGCTTTTATAGCCTCAAGATAATCTCCACCCTGGCTTAAATCAATATCAGCATCTTTACTGACCTCATTTTTTTCGTTAAAAAATCTTTTAATCTGTTCCATAGTTTTTAAAAGCGTCATTCATCACTACACTAAAGTATAGTTTTTAGCTTTCATACCGCAAATCTACACAAAAGTGTAGCAATTCTCAAAATGCTGTGATATAGATTTGCAAATGATTTGCATGGTTGTTCCTTTTTTCAGAAATACCCTCATTAGGATGAGTCTGTAAGATGTAGCACACAAGCAAATTAGAACAACAATGTCATCAATAACCATGATATAGAAGTTGCCAAAGATTCGGTCCAAACAAAGTTGATTCGTCAAGTTTTTATCGTAAAATAACTCAGACAATGACACCTAATTCAGACTAAATATTAAATAATTGACCGAATTAAAAGCAACATCACCGATCAGCCCTTTTTAAACAGTATAAATCTCTGCTTACAAACTGATCACCCACCATATCACTGATTTTTACTATTACTGTCCTACCAGACAGTAATTTTTTTTAACCCTATCTTCATCAAATCATTCTTTAACTTCACAAAAAACAATCAGCTGCCGACTGAAGCCACTATTATTAGTTATCAATCTGTTTAAAGTAAAGCCTGTTAAATTTAGAATAATGAAATATCCAAAGGGCAAACCATGGAAAGTTCGCTATCAGAAAAAACAGAATATCTTCTCCACTTATTTTTTGCCCTTCCGTAATCATAAAGAAATAATAGATGATGAAAATAATCGGAAACAAGAACCAGCAAAGAGCTTTTTTTATTTTGCTCTGAAACGATTTTAAAAGTGAAAGCAAACTACTGAATGAAGCAATACCTAAAAACAAAATCCAAATAATTACAAGACCATAAGCCAAACCACTCATATCGCAATTTCTCGGATATTCTGCAACCTCCGGTTTTGTGAGGTTCATAAACACAATGAGGAGAATGGTTGAAATAACTGTTGAGAAAAACCAGGTCTTCAGTATGGATAATAATATGAACTTCCTTTTTGACATCATATTTCGCATTAATTGCTAAGGTAATAATAACTACTCGATTTTACAAAACACCTAATCATTCATTTTCTGGCTGATATTTAATGATTTGTTAAAGATACCCTACTCTTATTATCTATAATTTTGACAAAATATCAGTTATCATGTTATACATCATTATGGTAGTTGTACTACAGGCACTTATCACCCTCACCTTATTACTCTATCTCATCAAAAACAGGGAATCTGTTCTGAATATGCTGTTATTGTATATCGGAGTGGTTACATTGGATATGGGATATGAATATTTCATCATTCAAAGATTTGGTTATGAATCTATTCTGTATGAAATCCCGGGAAGCCTACGTGTTTTTAAAGGATTGATTTTTTTATATATTTCAGCCTATTTAATTCATGCAAAATGGGGAGACAAGCTTAAATACCTGATCTTTCCGCTTACATTAGTGGTTGTTCACCATGCCATTGCTCTTACAGCAAAAATCTTAGATCTATCTTGGGCAGATATGGCCATCAGATCTTATCAGGCTTATTTCACTTATTACAGTTCTTATTGGGTGGCATGTCTTGTTGCCTGCCTCTATTTTCTGACAAAATACCGTAAAAACATTACTCATCCTGTAGCCAGCAATTTTCGTTATCTGGTTTGTTATGTATTAGTAGGAGTGTTAGTATTTTGGGCCGTTTATCAATTGGGCTGGAATACTCTGATCTATCAGAAAATCTACAGTCTGCTATTCCTTTTCCAATTCGGATGGATTTTGTACGTTTATATTTTAACGTACCAGCACCGACTCCTGGAACAACAGAATATACCTCTGTTTTCAGTTCCTAAAGAAACTTATCAGTATAAAGATCTTTCAAAAATAGATTTTGATACTGTACAAAGCGCTATTGTCAATTTTTATCAGGAAAGCCTTATTTATCTGGATGAAGAATTTACCTTGGATCAACTTTCCAGCCATTTAAAAATAAGCAAAGCCGATCTCAGCATCACCTTTAATAAACATCTCAACACCAATTTCCACGAATATACTAACCGAAACCGTATTCAACATTTTAAACAGATTTTATCTGAGGATCCTTCTGCCAGTGTTATTGATCTTGCTTTTCAATGTGGTTTTAAGTCCAAATCTACTTTTTATAAATATTTTAAAAAAGAATTTGACTGTCTGCCATCTCAGCTTGTTCACTAAGTTACAATTATTTAACATTAGTAAAACATTGATTTACAACACAATTCACCGCAGACTCAACAGAAAAAGTAGTATAAAATTTAAATGAACTAAAACTTTTTGATAAGCTGACACCTTTGCATAAAATTTCACTAAGATGTCACGAGAAAGTCTTTTTCTAACAAAAGCAGCATTTTTTCTTTTGGGCCCTTTGGCCTTTGCACAGACTTCAGTTCACGGAACTGTAGTAGACAGCCAGGGAAACCTTCCCAATGCGATGGTTTATATTGAAAACAGTGGACAAAAGGTTACTTCCAATACTGATGGATCCTTTGTTCTCAATAATGTTTATGATGGGAGCTACAAACTTGTCATAGAATACAAGGGATATGATACTGTTTACATTCCCTTCAATGTAGCTGACAAAAAGGAGGTAGATCTTGGCTTGGTTAAGTTTGGTGTTAAGCTTAAAGAAAACACTATTCAGGAAGTAGTGGTTACCAGTGTGTACAAAGCCTCACAGGCAAGGGCCATTACGATGAAGAAAAACTCCAACACCATCACAGAAGTACTCTCTGCGGATGCTATTGGTAAACTTCCGGACCGCAACGCCGCAGATGCTGTACAACGAATGCAGGGAGTATCTATTGAACGTGATATGGGAGAAGGACGTTTTGTTGCGGTAAGAGGAACTCCCATACAATGGACAGCTTCTACTTTAAATGGCAACAGGATGCCCAGTGCAAGCGGAGATAATGCCAACCGTGGAGTTCAAATGGATATTTTTCCTTCAGAACTTATTCAGAATGTACGCTTATCTAAAGCCTTAACTCCTGATCTGGATGGAGATGCTATTGGTGGAAATGTAGATTTCATTACCAAAACTTCTCCCAATAAGGAAACCTTAGCCATTAGTATGTCTTCCGGATATGTTAATATGTCGAAATCCCCAACATACAACTCTTCCATTGTCTACGGAAACAAGATTACCGATAAACTGAAATTTATTTCTTCTGCGGTGATCTGGGAGCGTTCTACTGCTATAGATCAGATGAGAAATATTTTCAACTACGGACTGAAAGACAAAACAGCCTCCTACTCTATCAACCAACTACAGCTTCGTGATTATCTGGCCAACCGGAGAACGCTTGGATTTAATCTAGGCCTGGATTATGAGATCAACAGCAGGAATAAATTATATTTTAAAGGTTTATACAGCCAATATAAAGACGGGCAATCTGTAAGAGAAACCTATTTTAATTTCGACAATAAAAATGTAACACTTCAGGCCCGTCATGCAGACTATCTTACCGACCTGTATTCTATGCAGCTGGGTGGAAATCATCAGGTGGGACAGCGCCTGGAAGTAAACTGGTCTTTATCAAAAGCCCGCTCAGAGTTCAGATTCAATTCTCCTGAGAATCTAGACAAAAATGAAAGAGGTTACCCTATGGTCAATTTTGTACAGCCAATGACTTATGGGAATCTTTCTGCAGATGGAAGAAAATACATGGCAATGGATGCTCCGGATGGTATTGGAGATACCGGAAGTTATACTCAGCCTTATAACCAACAGGTGATAGCAGCGGATAAATTAAGATTAAACCAAATCATCCTCAGCCAAAACCACAACAGTGAAACGGATCTCAGAGGGCAAGTGGATTTAAAATATAAAGTATCTGATAATTTTGAACTTAAATTCGGAACAAAATATAATAATAAGAACAAAAACGTTGACAGTTCTTTACTAGTATGGATGCCTAAATCTTCTCTTGGAATTCCCGGAACTCCCATAACCTATCTGAGTCAACTTGAACGTGAAGCATTTCCATACAGAGGTGGTTTTATGAACCCTCTCGGAAACCCTTATAATTCGGCTATCATCGATCAGATTACCAATGGACAGATCGATCAGATGTACAGTCCCGCTACACAGAATAGCTTAGGACTGATGCAGGTAAGCAGTAAAGACAGCAGCTCCAATATCACCAGCTCTTATCGTGGAACCGAAAATGTATGGGCAGCTTATATGATGGGAACCTGGAAAGTGACCGACCAGATTCAGGTATTGGGAGGTTTCAGAAATGAATATAATGACATTATATTTTGGGGTAAAAAGGTAGTTTCAGACAAGGGAAACAAAACGGAAGACATTAAAGACAATAAAACTTATAATGTTGTACTTCCTATGGTCAATTTAAAATGGAATATCAGTAGTGACCGAATTTTAAGACTTGCTTATACCCGTTCTTTTGCAAGACCGGATTTCAATGATCTGAACCCGGGAACCATCGTCAACGATATTACCAACACCATCACTCAAGGAAATACTCAACTAGATCCAACATTTTCCAACAACTTTGATCTTATGTTTGAAAATTACTTTGGAAAACTGGATCTTATTACCGCCGGGGTATTTTACAAAGATATCACCAATCTTATTTATAAAGATCAGTCGGTGACAGATATTGGAGGCAGAACGTACACCTTCACTGCTCCTAAAAATCTGGAAGGGGCAAAACTGTTCGGTTTTGAATTTGGAATTTCCAAGCGTTTTGAAAACCTGCCGGGATTTTTGAAAAATTTAGGTTTTGAGGGAAATTATACCTATATCTCTTCCAAAATGAATATGCCGATCTATGAAAATGGGCAACAGACCGGAACCATGTCTACTACCATTCCTAATCAGGCCAAACATATATTCAACACCATATTATTTTATGAAACCAGCAAGCTGATGCTTCGTGTTGCCGGGAATTATAAAGGAAACTATGTAAGTGAGATCAGGGCTGCTACAGGCGCAGATCATTATCAATATTTTGATAAAAACTTCACGGTGGATCTTTCTACCTCATACAGCATTTCCAAGAAAGTCCGGCTGTTTCTGGAGCTTAACAATATTTTTAACGAACCCAACCGCTACTATATGGGAGCTAAGGACCGTGTAGAAAATATTTCCTACTCAGGAATGCGCGGACAAATGGGATTCACTTACAACTTCTAATAAAACATTTTATTCATCAATGAAAAAGTATATATACGGAGCTGCATTTTGTATGGCAGCATTAGTACAGGCACAAAACCAATGTCAGAATCCAAAGATCAATCAGCTGCAGATTGTAGGAACACATAATTCATACGCTCAGCCGGTAGATCCCAAAGTTCTGAATATGGTTACTCCAATCATTAAAGGAATGATGCAAAAGTATGACAGCATGATGTCTGAAGAGCAGAAAGCCAAATTCAAAGAATATCACCCCAATGGAATGGACTTAAAAGAGGGATTAAATTATAATCATCCCGATTTCACTGAACAGCTTAATGCCAATCTCCGCGGATTGGAAATAGACGTTTATTATGATCCTGAAGGCAATAGATTCAGCCATCCTGCCTCTTATGAAGTTTTAAAAGCAAAAGGGGTAACGGATTTAGCTCCTTTTAGCACGAAAGGGTTGGATCACCCCGGGTTTAAAGTATTGCATATGGCGGATATTGATTTCAGAACCCATTATCCTACTTTGAAAGATGCTCTTACAACTCTTAGGACCTGGTCCGATCAACATCCCGGACACACTCCTGTCTTTATGATGATTGAAGCAAAAGATTCAGGATTCCCGATTCTCGAAAACAGCACAAAGGTACTGGCATTCGATAAAAAGGCTTATGATGATCTGGATACCGAAATTGTAAAATATCTTGGAAAAGATAAGATCATTACCCCAAAAGAAGTTCAGGGAAAATACAACACATTAAAAGAAGCCGTTACCCATAACAATTGGCCAACACTAAATGACAGCAAAGGAAAATTCATCTTTATGTTACTCCCTGGAGGCGCAGGAACTTTATCTTCTAAAAACAATCCTTATCTTATTGATGGATCATTAAAAGAAAGAGTCATGTTTCTGAACAGTGAACCTGAAGACTCGTTTGCTGGATTTATATTAAGGGACAATGCCATTGTAAGACAAAAAGAAATCCAGGATCTGGTAAAGCAGGGCTATATAGTAAGAACAAGATCGGATATTGAAACCTATGAGGCCAAGATTAATGATTTCACCCGTTCCAAAGCTGCCTTCAGCAGCGGTGCTCAGGTTATCTCCACCGATTTTTTCCGCTCAGGAAATACCTATGGAACGCCTTACTTTGTGCAACCTCCTCAGGGAAAAGAGTATCTTAATAATCCTATCAATACTTCATGTAAGTAAATTAAACTCCCGGTTCTGGAAAAACAAAAAAAGTCTTCTATTTCTAGAAGACTTTTTGCGATCCGGACGGGACTCGAACCCGCGACCTCCGCCGTGACAGGGCGGCATTCTAACCAGCTGAACTACCGGATCAATTTTTTTAAAAAGAAATTGAGAAAACTTCTGCGATCCGGACGGGACTCGAACCCGCGACCTCCGCCGTGACAGGGCGGCATTCTAACCAGCTGAACTACCGGATCAATTTTTTTAAAAAGAAATTGAGAAAACTTCTGCGATCCGGACGGGACTCGAACCCGCGACCTCCGCCGTGACAGGGCGGCATTCTAACCAGCTGAACTACCGGATCAATCTTTTTAAAAAGAGATTGAGAAAACTTCTGCGATCCGGACGGGACTCGAACCCGCGACCTCCGCCGTGACAGGGCGGCATTCTAACCAGCTGAACTACCGGATCATGTTTTTGTTTGAAAGAACGTCGTTTCTTTTTCGTGGTTGCAAAATTACACCTTTTTTTATTACCTGCAAATTATTTCCAAAAAAAATACCTCCCAATGGTGGAAGGCATTCATTATCAAACTTATTTTTTTATAAGTGAGCACTTAGTTTTTCAGCGATTACTTCTTTTGGGGCTACACCTACTAATTTATCTACTACTTCTCCGTTCTTAAAAATAAGAACTGTAGGGATATTTCTAATACCATACTGCATTGAAATTTCTTGGTTGTTGTCTACATCCACTTTTCCTACTACTGCTTTTCCTTCGAAATCTGATGCAACTTCTTCGATGATTGGTCCCAATGTTCTGCAAGGTCCACACCATACTGCCCAGAAGTCTACTAATACCGGTTTATCTGATTTTAAAACCGTATCCTGAAATGAGCTGTCTGTAATTTCTAAAGCCATTTTGTCTCTTTTATTTTAATTAATATTATTTTCTTGTTTTCAATTCTTCTATTGAGTATTCAAAATTACGACTTTTACATCATAAGGCTATCTATGCTCAACATTAGTTTTTTCTATAGTATAGTCCTTTGAAATCTCTTTTAAAGCATTGACTAATGCATCTATATCAGCTTTTGTTGTTAAATGGCTAAAAGAGATACGTAATGGCGTACAATGATCCATTTCATCTTCAGAAAGAACCATCATCATAACCATTGATGGTTTAGATGCTCCGGAAGAACATGCACTTCCCTGAGAAATGGCAATACCTTTCATATCCAGCTGAAGACCAATTAATGGGTTTTTATAAGGCAGTAAAGCACTTAAAACAGTATAAAGACTGTTTTCCTTTTCAGCACTTCTTCCGTTGAATTTTATCCCAACAACTTCAGCAGATAATCTTTCAATTGCGTAATCTTTGATTTCCTGCATGTGCTGAGTGTATTCATTCATATGATTCAGAGAAAGCTCCAACGCTTTACCCAATCCTACGATACCACAAACATTCTCAGTTCCTGCTCTCAGACTTCTTTCCTGAGGTCCCCCGGTAATGATTCCTTTTAACCCTGTTGATTTTCTGATATAAGCAAAACCTGAACCTTTTGGTCCATGAAACTTATGAGCACTGCATGAAGCGAAATCTACAGGAATATCTGAGAAATCAAGATTCATGTGAGCCATCGTCTGCACAGTATCTGAATGGTAAAGAGCATTATTTGCTTTGCATAATGCAGCAATTTTTTTAATATCAACGATATTTCCTATTTCGTTATTAGCATGCATTAAGCTTACCAAAGTCTTTTTATCTGAAGCTTTTAATAGCTCTTCTAATTTATTAAGATCAATATCTCCTTTTTCATTAGGACGGATATAATTTACCTCTACCCCTTTTCTCGCTTTCATATCCAGGATACTTTCAGAAACACATTTATGTTCCAAAGGCGAGCTTATGATTCTTTCTACTCCTAGGTGTTCTACCGAGGATTTGATAATCATATTATTGGATTCTGTTCCACAGGAAGTAAAAATGATCTCAGCAGGAGTTACATGAAGATAGTCTGCAACCTGTCTTCTTACATTTTCAATAAGTATTTTGGCTTCCTGTCCAAAGCTATGAGTTGAAGACGGGTTTCCGAAATTCATCTTCATCGTACCAACCATTGCATCTATAACTTCTTCTGCAAGCGGAGTGGTTGCGGCATTATCTAAATATATTTTATCCATTATTATTTTGAATATTTTAATTCTACGGAAGTAAACTGATAATCTGCAGGAACAGCAAAAACGAACCAAGGATTGGAAAGCACCTGAATTTCCATTCCACCGGAGGGTTCTCCAGCTGGAACTTCTACATAAAGGATATTATTCTTTACCGATACTCCTTTAATCTCATTGATGTTATGACTGCCTGATCTGAAACTCCCCAGATTGTATACTACAACTTTTTTGTCTTTTGGAAATTTCGGATAATTGGATGCTGCATCTCGTCCTTCTTCTACAAGTTGAAAACCACCTTTTCCCAAAGCAAGGTATTCTTTTTCATCTTTAATGATCCTGAAACCTGGCTTTTCGCCACCTCCTTGAGAGTTAGTTACAAGAAGTTCTGCTTTCTGCTGCATATCAGACGATTTTTGTTGGGTTGTTGTTGTAGTTGCACAGCTCATCAGGATGGCTGCAAATGCAATTAACAGACTTTTCATTTTTTACACTTTTATCACCCAAAATTAGTGAAAAAATTGGTAATGTCCCTCATTTGCCCATTTCAACATTGGCTTATCCCCGGAAGTATCACCAAATGCAATAATTTTATCATACTTGGAATCGTTAATTTCTTCCTTTATTCGAACCAGTTTTTCCTTACCGTTACAATTTTTTCCAATGAAGTTTCCTGTGAAGACACCGTTCTTGAACTCTGCCCGCGTAGAAACAAGCTGCATTTTCAATACCTCGGCAAAAGGTTTCACCCAGATATCCAAAGAGGCAGTTACCAATAAACTCTGTGTATTATTCCTATCGATATTTTGAATAAAATCCAGCGCATTTTCTCTTACAATTTTAGGGTAATGCAACTCAAAGAACTGCTTGGATTTTAATTCTATTTTTTCCTGTGTCTGCCCTTTTAGGATAGATCCGATAAAACTTTTCTTTACTTTTTCGGTTTCTGCTAATTTAAGTTTCAGCAGAATAAAAAGCGGCACATGTCTTAAAAATTGTATTCTATATTTTGTAGAATCGTAGAATTTAAGATACATAAACATGGTATCTTTATACGTCAGGGTTCCGTCAAAATCAAAACAATACAACTTTTTCATTTTTTTAAAGCTTTAACTTTTTAAATATAAATTCAGGAATATTCCTGATAATCATCATAATAACACTCCAAATCGGCAAAACATAAGCCACATTCTTTTGTTTTTTGAACGCCTTATAAATACAAGCAGCTGCCTGCTTGGGAGTTGCGGTTAATTTAGGATTTAAAGGCAGACCTTCTGTCATTTTAGTTGCCATAAACCCAGGTTTTACCGTTAGTACATGTACTTTTTTTACTGAAAAGATAATTTCTGAGACCACTCAGATAAGCTGTAAAAGCTGCTTTTGCACTTCCGTAAATAAAATTACTCTGTCTTCCACGATCTCCTGCCACCGATGAAAGCCCGATAATTGTTCCGGATCTTCTGCTTTCAAATTTATGGGCAAAATAGTTCATTACCGGAATCAGTTTAGAGTAATTGATATTAATAATACGCTCTGTATTCTTATTATCATACAAGCCTTCTTCGGTTCCTTCTCCTAAATATCCTACGGCACAAAATAATACATTTGAATTGATATAATCAAATTTGTTGTAATCAATTTCTTTCATCAGGTCCAGCTCTATCACTTCGGACTGCTGCAGAAATTTCACATCAATATGTCTTGCAAATCTTTCTGTAGTTTCTTTATTTGAGGTAAAAAGATAGATTTTTTCAAACTTTTCTCCTTCCTGAAGTGCTTTTTCCACAAAGGCCTGTGCTACTTCAGATGTACTTCCCAGAACTATCATTATGAGTTGTTGTTATTTAAGATTCTTTTGTGCTGTAAAGACACAAATTTAGGACTTCGAATGTTTTTCAGATAATTGGTTAATGAGGATCTGCTCATACTGTCTTTGGTAAGATAAATTCTTCCTCCAAACTCCTGAACAATACTATCCAACTCCTCTACCAGTTTTTTAAGCTTTGAATTTACTTTAAAATCCAGTGCCAGTGTATATCCTTCTACAGGGAAAGAATTATAAGCTTCCGGGTTATTTTTCCCGAAAAGTTTCAACACGGCGAGGAATGAACCATTTCCACTGTTGGCGATTGTTTCAAGGATTCTTTTCATTCCTTCTTTTCCAGACTCTTTCGGAATCACCATCTGATATTGTATGAACCCGGATTTCCCGTAGATCTTATTCCATTCATTAATGGCATCTAAAGGATAAAAAAACGTCTCATAATCAATAAAGTTCTTAACTTCTTTTTTGGATTGTTTTTTATAATACAACCAGTTGAAAATTTTTACTGTCAAGGCATTCAATACAAATCCCGGAAAATAAAAAGGAATAGTAGGCTGTAACTTGTTCTTTAATCTTAAAGGAGTTTTTGCCATACTCTGGGGTAATTCGTGCTGGAAAGCATGCTCTCCTCTCATCAGAATACTTCTACCTATATTTTTTCCTTTCTGAAGACAATCAATCCATGCTACGGTATACGTCCAGCTTTCACTTTCGTCAAATAGTTTAAAGATCTCATCAAGGTTATCTGCTTTGATACTTTCCTGGCGGATATAAGCAGATTCTATATTTTTAAGCTTAAATTTTGCAGTCAGAATGATCCCTGTAAGTCCCATTCCACCAATAGTAGCCCAGAACTTTTCTGAATTTTCTTCTCGTGAACAGGTAATGATTTCCCCATTCTCAATCATCAGTTTAAATTCAATCACATATTCTGAAAAACAACCTTCTGCGTGGTGATTCTTTCCATGTACATCAGAAGCAATAGCTCCACCTACGGAAACAAATTTTGTTCCCGGAGTTACATACAGGAAGTATCCCTGCTGAACTGAAATTTCAAGCACCTCCGAGAGTAATACTCCGGACTCACACTCTATAATCCCGTTCAAACGGTCAAAGCTGATAAATTTATTTAATTTTTTGGTGGAAAATATGCTTTCACCCAACGAAGCATCTCCATAACATCTTCCGTTTCCTCTTGCAATAACTTCATTGTGGTTGAGTACGAATTCTTTTATGTTTTTGAAGCTGTCTTCAGATCTCATTTCTTTTTCTACTACCGGGTAATTACCCCAGTTTGTAACTTTCTGTGTGAAATTCGGCTTCATTTCTTAAAGTAAATTTGAATTAAAAATGTGGCCACCCAAAGTAATAAAGTAACCTGTATATAACGGTCTCTGTACACAATTTTTGTAGGAGATTCCGTTCTGTTGTACACCAGTGTCTGCTGCAGATATCTTAGAAGAGCAAATACAACGAAAACTACGGTATAAAATACTCTTTCATGGAATCTTGCCTGTACTTCCGGTGAAAGGGTAAACATCAGATAGCAAACAATTGCTAGTGTAATGGATATAGACAATGCAATGTCTGCAAACTGTACATTATAACCATCCAATGCTTTTCTTGTTTTTCCTGAAACCTGAGCATTGATAAGCTCTCCTCTTCTTTTCCCGATAGCTAATACTAATGCCAGAACAAAAGTCAATAAGATCGCCCATTGGGAAATACTGATCCCGGTAATGTAACCACCCGCCAGAACCCGCAGTACAAATCCTATGGCAATGATAAAAATATCAATGATTGGAACATGCTTTAATCTGAAAGTGTATGCAAGATTCATCACCACATAAAAAGCAATAATGATTGCGAATTTCCATAGCGGCTGCTGAAAATACAACTGGGCAAAACCTACAAAAGCGATATCTGCAATCACGAGCCCTATGAGGATTCCTATTGCAGTAGATTTTGAGATGGCACCACTTGCGAGTGGACGTCTTCTTTTTTCAGGATGTTTCCTGTCCGCTTCAATGTCATTATAATCATTAAGAATATAAACAACACTTGCAGCGAATGAAAAAATGATAAAAGCAAAGATACTTTTGGTAAGTAAATCAAGGTTGGTAATATTACCGGAGAAAAACAGAGGGACAAATACAAAAAGGTTTTTCACCCATTGCTCTACACGGAGCAGTTTTAAATATTTTTTCATTTATGTTATTTCAATTACAAAAATAATAAATTAAAAATTGATTGGCATAAAAATACAAAAAAAACCGCCGGGGCGGTCTTTTACGAAAATATTTATATGTTAAATTAATTACTGCCCTTGCTTGGCATCGTTAATCATTTTTTCATTTGCAGTAATAGCGAATTCAACTCTTCTGTTTTTAGCTCTACCTTCGTCTGTATCGTTGCTAGCAACCGGCATATTTTTACCTTCACCTTTAGTAAACATTCTGCTTCCCGCCAATCCTTTTCCTACTAAATAAGCTTTTACAGCATCTGCTCTTCTTTGAGAAAGTGCCATGTTGTATGCGTCTTTACCTACGCTGTCTGTATGACCATAGATATTGATATTGGTATCCGGGTTATCAACCAATACTTTAGCTAATTTATCTAAATTACTCTGCGCAACAGAAGTAAGATTTGAAGAATCGAAAGCAAAGTTTACAATACTTTCATTCATCGTAACTTTAATACCGTCTCCTACTCTTTCTACCTGAGCACCCGGTAAAGTTTCTTTAATATCTTTGGCCTGCTTATCCATTTTGTTACCGATAACGTTACCAGCAACACCACCAATAATACCCCCTAACACAGCACCAATAGCACCGTTTCCGCCTTTTCCTACATTGTTTCCAAGGATACCGCCCAATACAGCTCCTGAAGCCACTCCTACAGCAGTACCTCTTTGTTGGTGATTAGAATTCTGAACCGCTTCACAGCTTGTCAATAATAATGCTGATGACAAGAAAAGGGCTCCTACGTATGTTTTAGTAAATTTCATTTTTTTAATCTTTTATGTTATTTAAATTATTTCATTCCAGTTCTTTCGAAGTTGTAAACTACTTTTACACTTCCTCCTTCAAACGGAACGTCTTGCTGAAGAGAAAACTGATCTGTACTTTGATTGATTACCGATAAAGTATAACCTGCTACATTCTGTTTTGCTTTTGTACCTGCAAGAACTTTTTTAAACATAAATGTATCACCATTCTTAATTTCAAACTTGATAGGCTGTGTAATGGCCGGGCAGCTTCCTCCTCCATTCAGAGTGTAAGCCCCTGTCCAGTTGTTAGGAATTAATCTCCAGTGGCTTCCAACGAAACACTGCGCATCCGCCCCTTCGTCAAAAGGCTTAATTTTATACCCTTTATCGTAGTCTATGCTCACAATCTGCCAATCTCCTTTTAATTTAAGAAAATCTGCTCTTTGATTCTGAGAGGTAGCTGCGTTATTCACAGAGGAACAAGACACTGCAAAAAGTGATGTTCCTAACATCCCTGCAAGTAGTAACTTTTTCATTTTGTTGTTTATTATTTTGTTACATTAAAGTTACAAAAAACCGTGCCAAAATTGTAATTAAAAAATAAAAAAGTCCGAAAAATTTCGGACTTTTTTATTAGATATTTAAAAATGAATATTTTAACTTTTTTTTAAAAGAAAGCAAAACAGCATTGTATCGCGGTTCTTCCTTTATATCTCTAAGTTTTCCGTTCATAAAACAGATACTCCAATCATTTATAAATAATTATTTTTTAACGGCTTTGGTTGCTTTTTTAACAACAGGGGCTTTGCTTCCGTTATAGAAGTTATTATAAGCGTATTCGGCTGCTTTTTTCACATCTATAACTCCTCCTGCTGCAGAAAAATCAGCGAACCCATTAGCTGCGCTCAGATTGCTCGATTTTTTTAATGACTCAATAATTTGGTCAGGTTTAAGGTTCGGCATATAAGCCAACAGAACTGCTGCCGCTCCGGATACTACCGGAGAAGCCATGGATGTTCCGTCTAAATATTCATACTTGCTTCCTTTAACGGTTGAGTAAATTCTTTCCCCTGGAGCAAAAACATCTACCATTTTCTTATTGAAGTTAGAGAAGCTTGCTCTAAGTGCATTATTATCATTGGTACTTGCCCCAACTACAACCACGTTATTAACAAATGGTTTTTCATCATTAACATTTTTATAGTTGGTAGGATATGCTAAATGTTCTGCCACATCTTCATTTTCATTCCCTGCAGCTTTTACTAAAAGCACCCCTTTATCTTCAGCATATTTGAAAGCATCCCAAACTACATTTTTACCTGGAGAAACAGGTTTACCGAAACTCATGTTCAGGATTTTAGCACCATTATCTACAGCATATCTGATGGCATTGGCAACATCTTTATCTCTTTCGTCTCCATTAGGTACAGCTCTTACCGTCATAATTTTAGCGACTTTTGAGGCAATACCGTGCTGGATTTCTTTCCCTTGAGGAAGTCCTGCAATAATTCCGGCAACGTGTGTTCCGTGTTCTGCATCAGGTCCTTCGTAATGATTGTTTCCGTAATTCTTTTCAGAATAATCATCGTAGTTATCTCCTACAATTTCTTTTCTTGGATCATATGAAAGGTCATATTGTTTTGCTGCAGGAGCAAAATGATCGATGGCATCCTTCATATCCTTTCTCATTCTCTCTTCAAATTCTGCAGAGGATTTCCCTTTAAAATCAGGGCTTTGAGAAACCTGGCTTAACACTTCCAGAGCAACGGCATCTTTTTGATCCGCAGGTTTATTAATGGCTGCAATATTTTCTGCAGTTACCGGTTTTCCAGCCAACAGCTTCACCATATTTGGGATCAGCTCATTAATCATAGAATACGTTCTGAAGTTTTGCTGAGACTCAACACTTTTCTTTGTGAAAAGATCTTTGGCTTTCATATACATATCAAAGTCTTCCGGCATTTTAGCCTGATTGGCTTTGTTTTTTGCAGAGTCATCTCCTTCAAACAGAGGTTTGTATTTGGCAACAACTCGTGTTACTTCCATATTGTCGATATCAATATCACCATTTTTCCCTCCTATGAAGTTCCATCCGTGAATATCATCGATATATCCGTTTCCGTCATCATCTTTACCATTTCCAGGTACTTCATTAGGATTGCTCCACATATTTTTCACCAATCCCGGATGATCTACTTGTACTCCACTATCCAAAACGCCCACGATTACCGTTTTAGGCCTCAACCCTTTTGATTCCAGATATTTATATGCATTTTCTGTATTAACACCATACACTTTTGAAGTGGCAAAATCTTTGTGATACCACATCATTAGATTTTTATCTTCTTTTGGATCAGTACTTTTAGTTTTTGACTCCTGTGCAAAGGAGAATCCTAAACCTGTCAAAAAAACTGCAGCTAATAATACCTTTTTCATATATTGATATTTGTTTTAAAGTCATATACAGCCGTCATCCGTTTTATTCGCAATGAAATTCCGATAGTGACGACTTTCTATTAATGTTTTATATTTTTTATGTAAATAAGTGATTCTGGGCCTTTGTTACAGATAAGATCCAGAACCGATAAATCTTCTAAAAATCCGAATTTGTCTGAGAAAGTCTGATAATAGCTTTCCATTTGAAATTCTGAAGGCTGTTTTGCAGAAAATTTCTCTCTGAAACTCATCCCTTCCGGATTTTTGATATATTCTTCATTCAAAGAGTGTGCCTTTTCTGTTTTCAATATCTGTTGGATGACTTCTAACCCTTTAAGGTTAAAATCCAAAAGAAACTTTTCTTTCAGGTCGAATATTTTTCTGAACTTGTCTTCATAATATTCGAAGTAAGGAGAACTCTGATATGCTGTCTGAATTGATTTCCAGTGAAGTGTTCTCCAATCTTCTCTGTAAGAAATCTCGATATCTTTAAATTCTCTTTTCCCGTTGTGATTGATAGGAATAATCAAAGATAATTTCCCGTTAGCCCCATAGATATTAGCTCTGTTTCTATAGGTTTGCTTTGGAAAGTTCTCAAACTGTTCCAATACTACTTCATTTTCAGCATCTAAAAACACTGAAAACCATGAAACCGGCGGCATATAAAATACCGGTAATAAAACATTCTTCATATTCATAATGCAAAAATGAAGTATTTTTTCAAATACTTCATTCTATTTTAAGTTTAATTTCTTTATAGCTCGTCTTCTGTCTTTTTCTTTTTGAATAATTTCACAAAATACTCCCAACCGAAGAACAGTATTAAAATCATTGCTGCAATCCACCAGTATGAAGTTTTATTAGCTTCGCCAGTGTTTGTTGCTTTAAACATTCTGTCCCAACGGATTTTGAATGGTGCCTGATAGGAAGAACTGCTGTCTGCAAAAGCTCCCTGAAGGCTCATCCATGTAAACATTGGTTTTCCAACGATATTTTCTTCCGGAACGAAACCAAAGAATCTTGCATCTAATGATGCATCTCTGTTATCCCCTACCATCATATAATAATCTTGTTGAATAGTATATTGATTGGCTTCTTTTCCGTTGATAAAGATTTTTCCGTTCTTCTTTTCTAAGCTATTATGCTCGTATTCGGAAATAATCCATTGGAACATTGGAAGGGTTTCATTATTAATGGTGACTACGTCTCCTTTTTTAGGAATTCTTACTGGTCCGTACCAATCCTGATTCCATGGTTTATTTACAGGGAATATAGATTGCGTTGTATCTATTTTTGTTCTGGCTTCGTCTCTATAAGCTATTGCAGCTTCCCCTTTCACCGAAACATCTTCTTTCATATCTACTACATGCGGAAGTCCCTTAATGTCTTTAGCAATCTTATCTGTTAAACCTTGAAAGGCATAAATAAATCCACCATTATTTTGCTGTTGTTCCACTACCGGTAAAAAACCATAGGCTTTGTATAATGTAGGGATGTCCAGTTGACTATCAGTAATTACAATATATCTGTGCTGTACTTCCTGATCACCTAAAACAACTTCCGGTTTTCCGTTCACGAAAAGTCTTCCGGCTCTCATTTCAAAAGTATCTCCAGCTGTGGCCACACATCTTTTTACATAAGGATCTTTTCTATCAATGGCTGTATGAACTGAATCCTGAGGGTAGTTAAAAACAACTACATCATTTTTCTGGGGCTTACTGAACTGTAAAATTCTTGTATATGGTAGTTTCACTCCGTCTACATAAGATTTTGGATCATCTTTTGGATTTCCTTTCTCTCCAGTATCCATGATCGTTCCCTGAAGGAATGGTATGGCTAAAGGACGCATTGGTAGCCTGTATCCATAGCTCCATTTGTTTACGAAAAGGAAGTCTCCCACCAGTAAGGTTCTCTCCATAGATCCTGTAGGAATCCCGAACGGCTGGGTTACAAAAACGTGAATAATGGTTGCAAATACTACCGCGAAAGTAATAGATCCCAGAAATGTATCTTTCTTTTTGGCCTCTTTTTCTTCATCGGTAAGATACAGCTCATTGGCACTTTCATCCTCCAACTCTACATCTTTAGAATAGTTGATGGTTGCCATATAAATAAAAGGAAGAATCACGGTAAGAATCTGATCCTTGAAAAGTGTTTTTCCAAACTTCTTCACTAAATAAAGATGAAACACAGACATCATGATTGGCCCTACAATCGGGAGATATGAAAGGACCGCCCACCATTTCGGATGTTTTGTTTCTTTCAGGATAATAAAATAGTTGTAGAAAGGTATAAATGCAAATAAAGGGCTGTACCCCATTTTCTTAAACAACTTCCATGTTGAAATCCCCATTAATACGGATAAAATGAGGACATACACTGTATACGTTAAAAAATAATTCATAATTTTTTTGTGCCTGTTCTTATGATATAAATGATAAATGATGAGTAATAAATGATAACAGCTTTTCCGCTATTGACAATTCACTATTCATCATTTTCATAATTGGTCTGCAATTTACAGAATTTGTTACAATTAAAGCCCTAAAACGTCCTTCATTCCGAAGTTTCCTTTTTTGTCTTTGATCCATTCGGCAGCTACTACGGCTCCTAATGCAAAGCCATTTCTGTTGAATGCGGTATGCTTAATCTCAATTTCATCTACTTCACTTCTGTAGAAAACACTATGAGTTCCAGGAACTTCATCTTCACGAACAGCGAAAATTCCCAGTTGTTTACCTTCTGTTTCTTCCAGTTTCCAAGCATCAAATTTCGGATTATTATTGATGATCCCTTCTGCTATAGAGATGGCGGTTCCGCTTGGGGCATCTTTTTTATGGATATGATGAATTTCTTCCAGCTGACAAGAATATTCATTCACATTCTTCATTAGGTCAGCCAGTTTTTCGTTGAGAGCGAAGAATAAATTAACACCTAAACTAAAGTTTGAACCATATAAAAATGCGGTATCATTATCTACAGCAAGTTTTTCTATTTCAGCTTTTTGATCCAGCCATCCTGTTGTTCCGCAGATTACCGGAATTTTATTTTCTAGACAGGCTTTGATATTGTCATATGCAACTTCCGGTAAGGAAAATTCAATAACAACATCCGGATTATTAAGATTTTCAGCAGTTGGGGTTTCCTTCAGGCGAGCCACTACTTCGTGACCTCTTTTCTGTGCAATCTCATCAATGATCTTACCCATTTTACCGTAACCAACTAATGCTATTTTCATGTAATCTTTTTTATGTTTATTGTTACATTCCACCTTTCGGTTTTATGTATGTATTGTCTGTTAAAATCTATAACTTAAAGCAAATCCTGTTTTAGGTGTATCAAATCCATATTGATCCTGGATCAGTGATGGTTTAAATGTCAAATCAGGGTCATGGCGACTTTCATAAAGGTGTGCGTCCACTACAGCATCTACAATATTCAATATATAGATAAGCCCTGTAATGGCAATTGCATAATCTCTTTGCCTTTTTGCTCTGTCCTGAGCATTTCCTAACGCTCTTTTGTCTAACCAAGGGCGGGCATCCACGAATTCGTTGGGTGTACCGTTTAGCTTGGCAATATAATACTCGCGGTATTTCTTGTATTGGTTATCATTCCATATGGCAATACCTACTCCAGCTCCTACAGCTCCCCACACGATTGGGATTTTCCAGTATTTTTTATTGTAAAACTGTCCTAAACCTGGTAATACTGCAGAATACAACCCAGCTCTGGTTGGGTTAAGCTTTACCGTTACTTTGGTTGGTCCGTTTGCTTTCTCAAGATCTTCGATGATTTTTGCTTCCGTTTTGGTTGGTTTTATCAAACGAAGTTCCTCTTTCGGAGGTGTCTGTACCCGAACTGTATCTATAGGTGCAACTTGTGAATAAGCCCATGCAGCGATACACAAGAAAAATGTGAAAAATATTTTCTTCATTTATTTAATATGGGATAAAATATATTCCAGCTCTTCTTCATTCTTGAAGTCCAGAACAATTTTACCTTTTTTACCATTTCCAGAAGCCTTGATTTCCACTTTTACATCCAGGATATCAGCGATAGTCTTCTGGGCTCTTTTATAGTTATTGGAAAGTTCTGCATTTACTTTTTTAGCTACTGCAGACTTTGGATTTTTTAATGCTGCCGCAGCTTGTTCAGCCTGACGAACATTTAATTTTTCTTTAATGATAAGATCGAATAAAACCTGTTGATCTTCTTCATTTTCAAGGCTAATAATCGCTCTACCGTGTCCTGCAGAAATCTCACCACTTCTGATGGCATTCTGAATATCCGGATTTAATCTTAAAAGTCTGATTGAATTGGTAATGGTACTTCTATCCTTTCCTATTCTCTGGCTTAGATTTTCCTGAGTAAGACCGATTTCTTCCAAAAGCCTGTGATAAGTAAGGGCAATTTCAATCGCATCAAGATCTTCTCTCTGGATATTTTCTACAAGAGCCATCTCAAGAAGCTCCTGGTCATTTACCAAACGAATATAAGCAGGAACGGTTGTTAACCCCGCAATTTTACTTGCTCTGTAACGTCTTTCCCCGGATATGATCTCAAATTTTTCACCGTCTTTTCTTAGGGTAATCGGCTGGATAATCCCTAAATTTTTAATAGACTGCGCTAATTCTTCTAATGCTTTTTCATCAAAATAAGTTCTCGGCTGCGTTGGGTTCGGATATATATCTTCAAGCGCAACTTCTACAATATTTCCCACAAACTTATCTGCTCCCTCATCTGTAGCGGAATTGACAGTTGCTTTGGATTCTGCACTCAAAATGGCGCCCAAGCCGCGTCCCATAGCTCTTTTTTTGTCCTTCATAGATATAATTGATAAATGATGTTTGGTAAGTGATGGCTAGCATTCACTCATTGGCCATTTATTATTAATTTAATTCTTTACTAAATTTTCGTTCTTTAAAAGAACTTCTTCAGCTAACTGAATATACTGAACTGCTCCTTTACTTTCTGCATCATAGTTTAGGATACTTTCTCCGAAACTCGGCGCTTCACTCAATCTTACATTTCTGCTGATAATGGTTTCAAAAACCATTTCCGGGAAGTGAAGGTTTACTTCTTCCACCACCTGGTTAGATAGTCTTAATCTGCTGTCATACATTGTAAGAAGGAGACCTTCTATTCCAAGATCTTTGTTATGGATCTTCTGAACATTTTTAACGGTATTCAAAAGTTTTCCAAGTCCTTCTAATGCAAAATACTCGCACTGGATTGGAATAATCACAGAATCCGCTGCTGTAAGAGCATTCACTGTAATCAGACCTAAACTCGGTGCACAGTCGATGATGATATAGTCATAATCATCTCTTACACTGGCCAGAGCTTTTTTCAGCATATATTCACGATCTTCCTTGTCTACCAATTCGATTTCTGCTGCTACCAGGTCTATATGTGATGGAATAATATCCAGATTCGGCGTTGCCGTTCTTTTGATACAAGCTCTTGTATCTGCACTATGCTCCAGTAGATTATATGTGGAATACTGAACATCTTCTACTCCCAAACCCGATGTAGCATTGGCCTGAGGGTCAGCGTCAATAATCAATATTTTTTTTTCCAATACTCCTAATGCTGCTGCTAAGTTTACAGCGGTGGTAGTTTTTCCTACCCCACCTTTTTGATTAGCAATACCTATGATTTTTGCCATTATTAGAACTTTAAGTTTCAAAAATACACTTTTTTATTCGCTCCCGATAGATGGGGAAAATCAAAATTGAGTTAAAATATTGTTAATAAGCAATTTAGCGATAAAAAAAATTATCCACAAAAAAAAATCTTTGTGGATAACTATTAAAAATTGATTTTTGATATTAATTATCAAACTTCATGGAGATTGGAAACTTGAAGTAACTTCTCACAAATTCTCCTTTTTTATTTTTGGCAGGAGTCCAGGTTCCTTTGTTTGAAATCGCCTTCACTGTTCTGATTGCCTCATTGTTAAAATCGGCATTGGTTCCGTTAGCTTTTACCCCTGAAATTGTTCCATCCATTTCTACAATGAATGTAACCATAGTTTTTACTATTTCTTCTGATTCGAAGCCTGAACCATCGAAATTCTTCATTACTTTATTTCTGAAAGAGTCTATCCCGCCATTGAAGCTGGCTTCTACTCCAAGTTCGCCTGACTCTACAATTTTACTTTTATCAACAACCTCTTGAATTACGGGTGGTTGCGTATTGATTACCGGCCCTACAGGTACGGTAGTGGGCACATGTGTGTTTTGAGGCACGACATCTCCTTTAAAATGATTTGTAAAGCCTGCTACAGCATCATCCGGAACAGGATCTTTTTTCACATTATCCTGTGCTGTACTTGATGGTATAGGAACTGTACTGTCAAATGTTTTTGTATTCGGAGCCGTTGCTGGTTTCACAGGTGTAATCTTCACTGGTGGGTCTTTCTCCTGTACATCAACAACTTTAATTATCCTTGTCCCGTTATCAGTAGTGGTTGTGCTGACAATTTCGTCTGATCTAAACGCAGAAATCACAGCTGGCGTAATAGATACAGCAGCCATCAGGCTTACTCCTATAAAAAGTGCTTTGGTTAATATTCTATCTGATTCGTTTCTTAATACATAAGCACCGTACTCTTTATTGCGGTGCTCGAAAAGGACTTCGTTAAAACGAAATTCCTGGTTTTGATTCTGGTGTTTCATCACTATTACTATTTAAACTGTTAAAAAATGTGATTGTTAGTTCTTATCGATAAGCAGTGTTTCAATATCAAAAGATTTGCCAGAATTTTACCAAAACAACATAATATTATAAAATTTTATGAAAATGTTTAAAATTTAACATTTCAACCATTGAAAATATATACCTAAAATGCATTAAAGTATTGGATTATGTAAAAATCATCAGCAGCATAATCACTGGTATTAATAATCCCAAAGAATTGATAATAATAAGAATAACGGAACTGATCTTTGCTCTTTTATAACTTTTACCGGCAAAATAAATACCGGCAACACTCAATAACAAGCTGCAAACAATAAACAAATCCAGCAGAAAATTACTATGAAGATTTATTGGAAACCCTAAATAAACACCTATTAAAACAGCATATGCAATAGTAAAGTATAAACTTATTACAATATTGCTCATTGTAGATTGAGGCACTCTATTATTTTCCATTTGATTATATATAAGAGTTAAATATAAGAGTTTTCAATAAATCCATGCCAAGGTTTAAAACCTTGACATGGATAGCAAACAAAAAAAAGAGACGATCAAAACTGACCGTCTCTTTTTATTTATGTTCTAAGAATATTAGAATAATTCTTTTCTGATGATGTTCTGACTTCTTTCAGGACCTACAGAAACTAAGTATACGTTAATTCCTAAATATTTCTCAATAAACTCGATGTATTTCTGAGCATTGTCCGGAAGTTCATCATAGCTTCTAGCTTTTGTGATATCTTCCTCCCAACCTGGTAAATCCTGATAGATTGGCTCATAGTTATACAACTTTTCTGTTGACGAAGTAAAGTAATCAATAATTTTTCCGTCTTCAGTTTTGTAGTGGGTAACGATTTTAAGGTTTTCAATTCCTGTAAGAACGTCCAGTTTTGTAATAACAAGGTTATTGATTCCGTTAATCATACAAGCATGCTTTAAAGAAACAAGGTCTAACCAACCTGTTCTTCTCGGTCTTCCTGTAGTTGCTCCGAATTCACCACCGATTTGTCTGATTTTCTCACCTAATTCGTTGTCTAATTCAGATGGGAAAGGTCCGTTACCTACTCTTGTACAGTATGCTTTTGCAACACCAATCAGATTTTGAAGTGATGTTGGTGGCACTCCTGCTCCCGAACAAACTCCTCCTGTAGATGGAGAAGATGAAGTTACATACGGATAAGTACCGAAGTCGATATCAAGCATTAAAGCTTGCGCTCCTTCAAATAAAACATTTTTACCATCTCTGATCGCTTCGTTTAGCTCTACTTCAGTATCAACGATTCTGTCCTGAAGCTGTTTTCCGATTTCTAAATATTCGTTGTAAATTTCTTCAACGTCTAATGTCGGTTTTCCGTAATATTTTTCAAAAAGAGAATTTTTAACCTTTAGGTTTTTCTCAATTTTATCTCTTAAAATCTCAGGGTTTAATAGGTCAACCATTCTGATTCCGACTCTTGCAATTTTATCTTCGTAGCAAGGTCCGATTCCTTTTTTGGTTGTTCCAATCTGAGTTCCTCCCTGTTCCTCTTCACGGTAAGTATCCAAAAGAATGTGGTAAGGCATGATCACATGCGCTCTTCTGCTAATAAAAATGTGATCTGTTCTCAAGCCTTTGCTCTCGATCTGACCAACTTCTCTAATAAAAGACTTAGGGTTTACCACTACTCCGTTCGCAATGATACATTTCCCTTTGCATTGAAGAACTCCTGAAGGAAGAAGGTGTAGAACGAATTTTTCTTCACCAACATATACCGTGTGACCAGCGTTGTCTCCCCCTTGGAAACGTACTACATAGTCCGATTTTGCTGATAAAACATCCGTGATTTTACCTTTACCTTCATCTCCATACTGAAGGCCTACAACTACATAAGTTGACATATTTTACTTTTGTTTTAAGATTCGTGCAAAATTACTTTTAAAAAATTGGGTGAGCAAATTATAGATAGATTTTATTTTTGAATAGGATGAAAATCATAAGACTAAAAACAGAAACAATTATCTGTATTGAGTCATTAACACAATATTGAATACATCTCAGATATAATTTATAGAAAAAGTTCAGAGTTTATAAAAGAGAAATGAAGTTACACCTCTGGAAGATAAGTTTCCTCTTAACATTTATTCAAAATAGTCTATATTTACTATTAAGATAAACTTACAATGAAATCTAAAATCCTGTTCTTATTTCTTATAATTCCGATATTTTATTTAAAAGCACAAGATAAAGTGGAAGAATATTTAGGTATACCTGGGCCTATCAACTTAGGACAAAAGGTTTATAATTTGGCGTGGAGCTCACATCCTAATGATATGTACTTTAAACAAGAGTATATAGAACCCAAGGAAAAAATCAACAAATACAATAGCATGGTCCTGATTGATTTTGTAAAAGGAGACTTTAAACTTAAGGAAGTTATTGACCATAAAATAGCTGAGCTTGAAGAAATGAAAAAAATCAATCCGATTGTCAATTATCAAGTTCTTGAGAAGGATGGAGAATATATTTTAGACTTTTTAATTAGTGAGAACTCGAAAGATGGAAAGGAAATCCTAATTGCTGAAAGGAACGTCTACCGTTACAAAATCATTACTAATAGTAAAAACAATGGGCTTTTACTTTTCGCAATAAGCCAAAGAGGATATAAAGAAAATATGGATCAATTTTTCAAAAATTTAAAAACTAATCCTTCTCAATTGATTGAAGTAATAGGAAATTATAGAATCCCTGAAATCAAAATCAAATAATATTTAAACATCCTTATGGCTTCATTCCGAACATCATCATATCTACCATCAAAAATAAACAGCGAGTCCCAACTTTTTCATACTCTGTTTTCCTCAGAAACAGCAAAAGCTACTCTCCTCATCGTTCACGGTATGCAGGAACACAGCGGAAGATATGCGGAAATAGCAGAGTATTTTGCCAGTCATGGGATTGCTGTTCTTACCTATGATCATCTGGGTCATGGAAAATCTGTAAAAGATAAAAGCGAGATTGGTTTCTTCCAGCTTGATCAACCTGATGAAAGGCTAATTGCTGATGCAGAAATGATGGCAGACCATCTTGCAAAAGAATATCCGGATATTCCTCATTTTATTTTGGGGCATTCTATGGGATCATTTATTACCCGTTGTCTTCTTCAACGAGCCAGCAGCAAGTTTGCAGGAGCTATTATTACCGGAACCGGCGGCCCTTTGCCGGGAATTGATGTATTAAGAGGGTATTTATCGTTAGCTAATAGGATTGCTCCTCATCATCGTACTTTTCTAAATTCTGTTTTTACTAAGGTTAACAATAAGCAGTTTAAAAAGGATAAGGACTTTGGTGATACAAGCTGGCTCAGCATTAATCCTAAGAACAGAAGAGCTTTTGAACAGGATGAATTGTGTGGAATTCCTTTTACTCACAATGCTTTTTACACCCTGTTTACGGTTTATAAAAGAGCGACTTCCAGAAACTGGGCAAGTTCTATTTCTCCATCATTCCCTTTTCTGTTCGTAAGTGGACAGAATGATCCGATTGGAGATTTTAGTAAAGGAGTAATGCTTACCGTCAACAATTTAAAGGCTGATGGATTTCAGGATGTGGATGCAAAGATCTATCCGGAGATGCGTCATGAGATTTTAAATGAGGAGATACGGGAACAGGTGCTGAGTGAGATTTATGATTGGATGTTGAAACATTGTCAATAGGTTCTTGCGGATAGAGGTAATGCAATAGGTTTTTCCCACAGATAGCACAGATTTCCACAGATGATTATGTATGATTTCTGTGTAATCTGTAAAATCTGCGAGAAAATTTAAACGCTTTCAAATCTTACAAATTATGATTTTTTGCTGTTATTTTTCTTTTCTTGAAATTGAAATTTCGGCGTAATTAAAAAAAATATAAAAGCATTATCCGCTGGTTTCAATCCATTCTGAGAAAGGTTTCCGGTAAGTTTCTCCTACAGTAACGAAGTCCTGGTTTCTCATCTGGATTCTGTTTCCTTCAATGACTTTGATTTTATCAGTCGCGATGATGTAAGACCGATGAATACGCATAAATCTGTTTTCGGGAAGTTTCTCTAAGATATCTTTCATATTTTCCAGCACCATGATTTTATCGTTGATGGTGTGAATTCTGATATAATCTTTCAATCCTTCAATATAAATAATCTCATCAAAGGCTATTTTGTAGTATTTTCTGTCTGACCGCACAAAAAGATGATCCATCTGTGGCTCGGGAATGAAAGCCTGCTGCCATTGTATAAATTTCTGTACTCCCTGATAAAAACGATTGAAAGTAATAGGTTTCAGTAAAAAATCGACAACATGAAAATCGAAAGCTTCCAGAGCATATTCAGCATAGGCAGTGGTTACGATGAAATTATGATTCTTATTGAACATTTTCATCATTTCAATTCCTGTAAGTTCAGGCATCTGAATATCAATAAAAATAAGATCTATATTTTCTGAACCCAACAATTTCATGACTTCATACACATCACTTCCGGCATAGATGATATTCAGCAGATCTGTTTTTAGGGCATAATCATTTAAAAGCCTTACCGCAAAGGGCTCATCATCAAGGATAATACAATTGATCTTTTGTTTCATGAAAGTTGAATTTGTATGGATGCTTTAAATTTATTTTCAAGACGGATGGTTTCCAGCTTATATTTTCCGTGATACAGCATATCTAGCCTGTTTTTAAGGTTGTCTAAGCCAATACCGCCCAGTTTATCTGTTTTTTTATTTCCTATAGAATTAATGACTTCAAAATTCAGATTTTTATCATCAGAATTTATATTGATTTCAATGGGATCTTTTTCTGAATAAGCTCCATGTTTTAAGGCATTTTCTATCAATGGTGACAGAATATACGGTGCTATTCTTTGTTTTTCATCTTTAATTCCTGACTGCCATTTTACGATATTATTTTCATAGTGTCTTAATTCCTCCAGCTCTATATAGGCTTTTATATAATCCAGCTCTTCTGACAGGGCGATATGTTCTTTTTGGGCCTCATAAGTGGTAAAACGCATGATACTGCTCAGCTTTTCAATAGCAGAAAGGGATTCCGGAGATTGAAAATGAACCATTGAATAGATATTATTCAAGGTATTGAAAATAAAATGCGGATTGATCTGTGCTTTAAGGAATTTGATCTCTGTATTTTTCTGTTCTTCCAGAATCACTTTATTATATTCTAAGAGTCTTATCACATGAATAATTAACCATAAAAATGAGCTAAAAATAATAGGTTTGCTGCTGTAGGCAAGGTTATCCAGAAGATAGCTTCCTAAGACCGGACTTGTGTAATTCACCTGCCCTAGCCACCAGTCCGTAAGAATCTGTTCAATCACAAATCGGGTTAATGTAAAGAACAGATAAGTAATGATAATTCCTGCCAATAGTTTTATCCATTTAAAATCTTTGAAGATCCTTGGCATTACCATGATATAATTAAAATAGAATGTCAGCACGAAAACTACAGCATAGGTTTTAAAGAATAAATCCAATTCTGGTATTTCGAAAGAAAGCGGTTTGCCCACCAGCATAAAATACAGAGTCAGCAGCCAAAATAAGATATGCAGGCCAGCTTCTGTCTTTTTATTCAGATATAGTTTTCCCATATCGGTTATTATTTTTTTTTGTAAAAATAGGTTTTTATGGAAAAGCTTCACAGCGGGTTTGTCGACAAAATACCGGGGAACGTCGATAAAATTGGTTTCTGGTGGCTCAATGCTGCAGTTTTGCTGAAAAATAAAGACAAAGACTATGAAAACTTTACTTCTTCCAGCGATACTCCTTTTATTTTTAAACATGATGAATGCTCAGGAAAAAAAGACCAACGATGAAACCTCTTTAGAAACTGTTGTCATAAAAAAAGAAAAAAAAATTATTGAAAGAAAAGTAGATCGATTGATTTATAATGTTGAGAATTCTACAGCTTCAACGGGTGGTAATGCTTTGGATGCTTTAAAATCTGCTCCGATGGTAAGAGTTCAAGATGAAACAGTTTCCATCGTAGGAAAAGGGGAAGTATTGATTATGATTGATGACCATATTCAAAAAATTCCGGCCAATGAGGTTGCTGCTTTCCTGAAAACCATTCCTTCGGATAATATTAAAAGTATTGAAGTTATCACTTCTCCACCTGCAAAATATGAAGCGGAAGGAAACAACGGTATTATCAATATTAAACTTAAAACCGCAAAAAAGAATTCATGGAATGCCAGCGTAGGAACCAATTATACTCAAAGGTTCTATGCCGGAAACAGTGTTCAGGGAATGTTTAATTATAACCATGGAAAACTTTCTCTACAATCTTCTGTGTATGTGGAACAGCAAAAATTTCGTTCCAGTTCTCAAACCAACACTTATTATCAAAATGAATTATGGTCTATGGATACACAAAGTATCAGTAAGAATAAGAATCTGGGCATCAGCTTGGGAGCTGATTATAAAGTCACAGATCAATGGACAACCGGATTAAAATATTTGGGAAGCTTCAGTACAGAAAACGGTTCGGGTTCACCGTTTACATCAAGAATAAATTATCAAAACTCACTGCCTGATTCTTTCATTTCTTCTGATACTCAGTCTTCCAACAAACCCAATATTCATAGTTTAAACTGGTTCAACACGATAAAAATGGACAGTGCAAGAACTATACTGACCACAGATTTTGACTTTTTTGACTATAAAAAGGATGATACAAGAGACTTCTATGGCAGTGAGCTTGATGCCAACAAGCAAATGCTTCCCGGCACTTATTTTTCTGCACTGAATTCCAACGTGAACAAAATTCGAAATTATTCTGGAAAAGCAGATCTGGAAACCAAACTGTCTTGGGTTGATCTTAATTTCGGTGGCCGTTTTTCTTTTACCCGTACTGACAATAATTTTTCAGCCTACCATAAAGAAACAGGAGTGGCTGTACTCGATACGGACCAGTCCAATACTTTCATTTACAAGGAATATAATGAGGCCCTATATTTTTCATTGAGCAGAAAATTCAACAGTCAATGGGAGGCAAAACTTGGATTACGTGCTGAAGCTACCCAAACCATTGGATTTTCTGAGAACCGTAATCAGACCGACAAGAATAATTATATCAAACTGTTTCCAACGGCTTATCTTACGTATACCATGAACACCAATCATTCCTTTTCATTGAATTATAACAGAAGGATCAGACGTCCGGATTTTGATTATCTGAATCCGTTTGTTGTGCGAACAAGTCCATTTTACTATTCTGAAGGAAATCCTTATCTGAAGCCTTCTATTATTGACAATTTAGAGTTTTCCTATATCAAGGGACAAAAATGGACTTCTTCATTATATTATTCCAAAGTTTCAGATTTCGGGCAGGCATTGTCTATTTTAAATCCTGAAACCAATATTACCAGAAATATACCCATGAATTATGCTGACACTTACCAGATCGGCTTTTCAACCTCTTATAATTTCAGTGCGGTAAAAGGGTGGAACAGCTTTTCAGGGTTTAATGTTAATTATCAGAATGTAAAATCTAAAGTTCCTTACACCGCCTCTATTGATGGCTACAATGCTTATCTGTACAGCAATAATGACTTTACTCTTAATAAGAAAAAAACAGTTTCTTTAAGTGTTAATTATGGCTTACAACTTCCTGGCAGATACCAGATCTTCCATATTTCTACGATGAATATTCTGGATGTTACTGTAAAAATATTGTGTCTGGATAAAAAGCTTTCAATATCTCTTACCGGAACTGATCTTCTGAACAGCCAAAGACCCCTGATCTCTTATCAGTCTAATGGGATTGAAACCAATTTCAGAAACAATAATTATACAAGAGGTTTCAGACTTTCATTAAGCTACAGATTCGGGAATAATAATTTGAAATCTAAGGATAGAAGTTTCGGGAATGAGGAGGAAAGAAGCAGGATGAATCAATAAACTTCTTATTTGATGAATTTCTAACAGATTTCGAAGATGTTTATGGATCTATTTATCTGCTTGATCTGCGAGGTTTTTTCTATACTGAGATTCTTCATTCTGCTTCTGAACTGCGTTCGCTGACCTTCTGTCTATATTCAGAATGCAGAAACAAGTTTTTACCGGTTGAACGGATAAATATTTAATGATAAAATATAGAGTTAGATTTGTTGAGATTGCTTCGCTTCACTCGCAATGACGTATCTAATAATTTTGCATTTTTGATTTTCCTATTAAAAAAAATAATGAACATCATTGATCGATTGATTTCCGTGCTTACTACTTTATAATCTATATACAAAAATCGTCAGAACTACGGAATACCTCTGAAAAATCGCCTAACGGGAGCAGAACCAATCTCCACGGTTCTATCAGTACAATGTATTATGATAATTGCTACGAAAAAGGGCAATTTAAACAATCAGATACCACAGCAAAGGAAATGCAGGATTTTGTAAAAAACAAAATGAAGACTATGGGATTTTCCTGTTTTCTGGCCAGCTTATTTTCAAAAGGAATTCCTAAATTAGAACGTTGGAAAAATTAAAAATCAACACCATGACCATAGAAGAACTTTTTAAAGACAAAACCACCAAAGCAAAGGAAAAAACAGAGATTATCAGCAAATGGATCATTGATACTTCCCTACCCACAGATGAATTGATTGCTTTTTCTGAAAAATCTAAAGATCCTGTAAAAGGGACCTGCATAGAAGCTATGGAATATGCTACAAAGCAAAATCCTAATCTTGCAGACGAAACTGTATTCACATTCGTCACCCATACCCTTACTGAAAAAGCACCCAGAATAAAATGGGAAAGTGCAAAAGTAATAGGTAATACAGCTCATTTATTTCCGGAAAATCTGGATCTGACTATCACTAATCTGATAGCAAACACTGAAGATGAGAGCACTGTTGTCCGTTGGAGTGCTGCATTTGCATTGGGAGAGATACTGAAACTAAAAACACCACACAATACTACTCTTCTTCCGACCCTTGAAAATATCAGTGAAAAAGAGGAAAAGAACAGCATCAAGAAAATTTATCTGGATGCGATTAAGAAAACGAAAAAGTAATCTTCTAAATAGATAGACATAAAAATCCTGAAAATAAGCTTCAGGGTTTTGTTTTTTCAGGTTTGGGCTAAAGCCCGCTACTATTGAATTTCTAAATATAAATCCAATATTATCTCCCGCAGATTTTACAGATCAGGTAGATAATATCCACAAACATCTGCAAAATCCATGTAATCTGCGGGAAATAAATTATCCCAGCATCACTTCCCTATCAATTCCAATCTCTTCAAGAAAAACTTCATCATGAGAGATCACCAGCAATGTTCCATGATAATCTTTGATAGAGTTTGTGAGAATCTCTGTATTCTGTAAATCCAGATTATTGGTAGGTTCATCAAGAATCATCATATCCGGAGCTTTATTGCTGATGGATAGTCCGCACAAAAGTAATCTCAGTTTTTCTCCACCACTTAAAACTCCGCATTTTTTATCCCATGTATCCTTACTGAATAAAAAACGTGACAGTAATGTCTTCACTTCCGATTCCTGCAAAGCACTATCATTGAACGTCTGCACAAAATCATACAAAGTCAGCTCATTATCAATTAATAAATATTCCTGATCGATATATATACTATTGAATTCAGCACAATTGATCCTTCCAACAGAAGGTGTTATGCTACCCAATAGAAGTTTTATCAGAGTGGTCTTTCCTGAACCATTACAGCCTTTAATGGAAATCCTGTCTCCACTTCGTATTTCAAGATCTAGATTCTCTTCCCAGAGCTTTTCTTCTCCGTAGCTAAAGTTAATATCTTCAGCTGTAATTAAAATTTTTCCTGAATGTAAGCCGGAATCATTGAAATTAACCTTCATCTGATCGGAATTTCTGACAGAAGAGCGTAAGTCTCTCAAGTCTCCTGAGATACCACTGATCTTTTCCGTATGTACACTTTTCAGCTTTGAGGTATTTTTTTCGGCATTATTCCGCAGAGTATTCATCATAATTCTGGCCACTCCGGACTTTTCCTGTTTTTGCTTCCCTCTGGCATCAAGTTTCTGTTTCCGTTCTATGGTTTCTCGTTCCTTCTCTTTTGCTTTCTTTAAGGCTCGCTCCTTGGCGTGAATATCATTTTGTAAAGCTTCGTCTTCTACTTCTTTTTGTTCTGTATAGAAATTGTAATTTCCTCCATATGTAGCAATTCCCTGATTGCTTAGTTCAGAAATTGTATCTACAAGGTTCAGCAATGTTCGGTCATGGCTCACTATCACAACAGTAGCATTTACTTTTTCTATGAGGTCATATAACAGCTTTCTTCCCTCCAAATCCAGATGATTCGTTGGCTCATCCAAAATAATAATATCGGGCTGATTAATCTGAATTCCCGCAAGAAAAACTTTAGTCTTCTGCCCGCCACTTAATCCTTCCAGTTTTTGGTTTAAGTCAAAATCTTCAAGATTCCAATATTGTAATGCATTCTGACAACGTTCTTCAATATCCCAGTTGTCGTTTAGAGTTTCAAAATATTGTTCATCCACATCCCCGTTGGTGATTTTTTCAAGGGCAGAAAGTTTTTTGTCTATATTCAGACATTCTGCGATGGTTAAATGATTAAAATTTCCAAATATTTGAGGTACATAGAAAATTTCACCCTGAATATGTATTGTTCCTTTTAATGGTTGTAATTCATTCGAAATGATCTTCAGCAAGGTAGATTTCCCCATGCCGTTGCTTCCTACCAAAGCTGATTTGGTATGAGAAGGTATTGTTAAATTGATAGGATTAAAAAGGAGATCTCCTCCCGGAAACCCAAAGGATATATTTTGCAGTAAAATCATGATTTCTTTCTTAATAAAGGTTAAACACCGGCAACTCGTTGGTTACCGCTTCATTGAATCTGAAAGAAATTATATCCTACATGTCTGTATCTATGGGTTTTGAAAGAACAAATATAGTATAAATCCGTGATTAAACACAAAAAGATTTTAATGAAAAATCAAAAATCCGTAACTTTGCCAACTACTAAAAATTTTTATGGAAAGTATTAAAGTTCACGACAAAACTTTCGTTCCTTATTTAAAGGATGCCGAAATTCAGGAAATTGTAAAAGAGACAGCATTAAGAATTTATGAAGATTACAAAGACGAAGTTCCTGTTTTCATTGGTGTTTTGAATGGGGTTATTATGTTCTTCTCAGATCTTTTAAAATATTATCCTGGGGAATGCGAAATCGCTTTTCTTCAAATGAGTTCTTACGTAGGAACTGAATCTACAGGGATTGTTTATCAGAAAATGGAACTTACAAAAGACGTGAAAGACCGTCATATCATTCTTGTAGAAGATATTGTTGATACAGGAAACACCGTTGAAAGTCTTTTCAAATATTTCCAGGAAACACAGCGTCCTAAATCTGTAAAACTGGCAAGTTTCTTACTGAAACCTGAGATTTACAAGAAGGATTTCAAACTGGATTATATTGGAAAGGAAATTCCAAATAAATTTGTTCTTGGTTATGGATTGGATTATGATGAATTGGGAAGAAACCTACCTAATTTGTATCAATTAGAAGACGGACAGATTAATCATTAAAATGCCTATAGCTATTAGCTACCGGCTTTTAGCTTTAAATATTAAATCGAAATAAAGTAAAATATTAACTAAATAAAGCTAAAAGCAAAAAGCAGCTGCTAATTGCCGGAAGCGAAACAACATTATGATAAACATAGTTCTGTTCGGCCCTCCAGGAAGTGGAAAAGGAACACAAGCTCAGAATCTAATCGAGAAATTCAATCTAAAGCAGATTTCAACAGGTGATCTTTTCAGATACAACATGAAAAATGACACTGAACTTGGAAAACTGGCTAAGTCTTACATCGATAAGGGAGAATTGGTTCCGGATCAGGTAACGACAGATATGCTGATTGACGAGATCAGAAAACCTACCGATACTAATGGTTTTATCTTTGATGGATATCCAAGAACTACTGCTCAGACAGAAGCGTTGGAAAAAATTGTTAAAGAAGAACTTAATGATGAAATAGACATCTGTCTTTCATTAATCGTAGAAGATAAAATTTTGGTGGAAAGACTTCTGAAAAGAGGAGAGACCAGCGGTAGATCAGACGACAGCAATGTAGAGATCATCGAAAACAGAATTAAAGAATATTATACTAAAACAGCAGAAGTAGCCGAACTTTACAAACAACAGGGTAAATATGTTGAAGTAAACGGTGTAGGAGAAATTAACGAAATTTCCGAAAAACTTTTTGCTGAAGTAGAGAAAATTAAATAATCGAGATTCGGGATACGGGATTCGTATTTTCGTCCCGTAGCTCGCAACTCGTAACAAATACTATATGTCTAACTTTGTAGATTACGTAAAGATCCATTGTAAAAGCGGACACGGAGGTGCTGGCTCTGCCCACCTTCGCCGTGAAAAGTATATTCCAAAAGGAGGTCCCGATGGAGGTGACGGAGGTCGTGGTGGCCACGTTATTATGAGAGGAAACGCTCAGGAATGGACTTTACTTCCGCTTCGATACACCCGCCATATAAAAGCTGAGCGTGGTGAAAACGGAGCAAAAAACCAGCTTACCGGTGCTGATGGTTCTGATATTTATATTGATGTTCCCATCGGAACTATCGCTAAAAATGAAGAAGGAGAAATTATCGGCGAGATTCTTGAAGACAAGCAGGAAATCATTTTGATGGAAGGGGGAAAAGGAGGAAGAGGAAACGAATTCTTCAAATCTTCTACCAATCAAACTCCAAGATATGCTCAACCAGGAATGGACGGCCAGGAGGGCTATATAGTCTTCGAGCTTAAAATTTTAGCCGATGTAGGATTGGTTGGATTTCCAAATGCCGGAAAATCTACACTTCTAGCTTCTGTTTCTGCTGCAAAACCTAAAATTGCTAACTATGCATTTACTACGCTTACTCCTAACCTAGGAATTGTGGATTACAGAAATTACAAATCATTTGTAATGGCTGATATTCCAGGGATCATTGAAGGGGCTGCAGAAGGAAAAGGATTGGGACACAGATTCCTGAGACATATTGAAAGAAACTCTATCCTGTTGTTTTTAATTCCAGCGGATGCTGAAGATCACTTCCAGGAGTTTAAAATTCTGGAAAATGAATTAAAAGAATACAATCCTGAGCTTTTAGATAAAGATTTCATTGTTTCTGTTTCAAAATCTGATCTTTTGGATGATGAACTGAAAAAAGAAATTGCCGCTGAATTCCCAGAGAACAAACAGCCTTTATTCTTCTCAGGAGTTACCGGAGAAGGTCTTATGGAATTGAAAGATGCCATCTGGAAACAATTACACGGATAGTCTCAAGATTTGAGAATTTGATTTTACAATATAAATAAAGAGGAGCTGTTTTGTTCCTCTTTATTTTTTGCTTTTTATTATGATTTACAGCTTATCATTGAGAGTTTCTCCTTTACCAGAAAATTGATACTCTTACATGGAGTAACTAATTGTTTATAAGCTCATCGTAACATTCAACACGTTAACCTTAACAACTTTCATCTCTTACATACAGGTTCTTGAAGCTTAAAATACAATTCTTAAATTTTTAACTTACCTTTGCAGGATGTAATTCTTTCAAAAAGAGAGAATTTTTATTTAAATTTTAAAATAATTCATTTGAATTTTACAGACTTAAACTTAATAGAACCTATTGCTAAAGCAATCCAGGAACAAGGATATACGACTCCAACACCCATTCAGGAAAGATCTATTCCTGAAATTTTACAAGGCAGAGACTTTTTAGGCTGCGCACAAACAGGAACGGGGAAAACAGCAGCTTTTGCTATTCCTATTCTGCAGAATCTATCTAAAAATAAAATACCGAATAAAAATATTAAAGCTTTAATCCTTACGCCTACCAGAGAGTTGGCGATTCAGATTGAGGAAAACATTCAAGCTTATGGTAAATATCTTCCGTTAAAAGAGCTTGTTATCTTCGGCGGAGTGAAACAAGGAAACCAGGAAGCGGCTTTAAAAAGAGGGGTTGATATTCTGGTTGCTACACCGGGAAGACTTCTTGACTTCATCGCACAGGGCATTATCAGCTTAAAAAATCTTGAAATATTTGTTCTTGATGAAGCGGACAGAATGCTCGACATGGGCTTTGTTCATGATGTGAAAAGAATCATCAAGCTTTTACCACAAAGAAGACAGACCCTGTTCTTCTCTGCAACGATGCCTGGAGAAATCCAGAAACTGGCTAATTCTATCCTTAACAATCCTGTAAAGGTAGAAGTTACCCCAGTTTCGTCTACTGCAGACACCATAAAACAGTCTGTTTATTTTGTAGAAAAGGATAACAAACTGAATCTTTTATCTCACATCCTGCAAAACGATATTGCAGATTCTGTATTGGTATTTTCCAGAACCAAGCATGGTGCTGATAAAATTGCAAGAAAGCTCCAAAAAGATGAGATTTCTGCGGAGGCTATTCACGGGAACAAATCTCAAAATGCGAGACAGAATGCCCTTAATAACTTCAAATCAGGGAAAACAAGAGTTCTGGTAGCTACTGACATTGCTGCAAGAGGAATTGACATTGATGAACTGAAATTTGTAATCAATTTTGAACTGTCTGATGTTTCTGAAACCTATGTACACAGAATCGGAAGAACAGGAAGAGCCGGAGCTGAAGGGTCTTCTATTTCTTTTGTAGACGGATTAGATCTTCTTAATCTAAAAAATACAGAAAAGCTTATTGGAAAGAAAATTCCTGTGATCAAAAACCACCCATTCCATACGGATGATCTTGTAGCGCAGAAAAGAGATTCTAACAATAAACCGGCTGCCACAAGTGCTGAGAGATCACAGAAACCGAATAATAATTCCAGACCCAATAATAATAGAAATAAAAAGAAGCCAAAACCTTCCGAAACACCTTCTACTGGATTTAAAAAGCCTAAGAATAAGAATTTCACCAGAAAAAAATAAGAAAAGTCCCTTTCATTTTTTGAAAGGGACTTTTCTTTACGGTATATTTTCAATTTCCATGTCTTTCTGTCTGGTATAGCAAAATCCTATAATACAGAATGGAAGAGCTGTAGCCAGATAGGAAACATTCATATAATCAAATGTCCAGCCTCGCATAATGGTTTCAACAATATAAGAAGCCATCATAGTAAAAATGATAACCGACGATAGGTAAAATACCTGTTCTATTCTCCTTACGTAGAAAGCCAGAATAACAGTAATCATCAGAAAAAATAAGGTAACATATTTATTTGCCTGCCCTTGCAACTGTAATGGATTGTATTTTAAAATATAATCAAAATCTTTTGCAGGAAGCAAAACCGTAGCCAACAGTAAAGAAAATGTAAGGATAAAACCAATACCTACTTTTACCTTATTAGCCATCTGAGTAGCCAAAAATGGTTTCATAAAAAATAAGATAAGCGGAATAATAACCACACTTCTTGTAAGGCAGACAAAACCTAATAAAAGTCCTAATAAAAAAGGATTTTTAAAATAATCTTTTTCAAACTTTCTATGCCAATATACTATGAATGCAGAGACTATAATAAATGAAGAAATAAGATCACTTTTACACACGACTTCATAAATATAAGATAATGAAACCCCTAAAAGAAATATCCCTAACAATTTAATTTCCCGACTTTTAAATTCTTTTATAATGGTATAACAGAACAAAAGAAACGCAGCAACCTGCAGGTAGCCAACATTCCCTAAAAAAAAGAAAATTACAGCCACCAGAAGCTGCCCGGGAAGATAAGAAGGATAATTTCCTACAAAATTTTTCGTATCATAGATATATTTACCATGAAGCCAATGTCTAAGCGAATACTCCATGGTCTGCCAACGGTCTATATTGAGTTTATAGGGATCTTTAAGAACATGGGCCAGACCAATATAAGCCAAAGTAACAACCACAATAAAAGCCTTCAAAATAAAAGGTTTTTCTGTAAGTTTTGAAAATATCCGGCTACTGTATTTAAAAATAAAAAAATGTACAATAATAAATACTGCTGCTAACAGATAAATGGATACAAAAGACTGTCTGATTCCATACTTAATAAGAAATGAAAGATTGATAGCAGTATAAAGGATGAATAAAATAACTGAAAATGATTGATTCCACTTTCGGCTTAATAGTTTTTCCATATATTTTAACTGTTAACAAACATTTTCTTCGCGTTTTCAGTTGTAATTCTATCTATTTCAGGGAAGTCTTTACCATAGATATCTACCAGCTTTCCGGCGACAAGGTCAAGATACGAACTCTCATTTCTTTTTCCTCTATGCGGAACCGGTGCCAGATAAGGAGAATCTGTTTCCAATACGATTTTATCTAACGGAATTTCACTCAAAAACTGATCTATTTTCCCGTTTTTAAAAGTCACTACTCCCCCGATTCCTAAAATAAAGTTCAGGTCAATGGCATGTTGAGCCTGTTCCAGGTTTCCGGAAAAACAATGGAAAATCCCTCTTAATTTCGGGTGTTTCTTCCTTTCCAGTACTTCGAATGTTTCATCAAAGCTTTCTCTGGTATGGATTACAATCGGAAGGTCTTTTTCTATAGCCCAATCAATCTGCTGCTCAAAAGCTTTCACCTGAATATCTAAAGTTGATTTATCCCAATACAGATCAATTCCTATCTCTCCTATTGCAGGAAAATGTCTTTGGTCAAGATAGTTCTTAACGATTTCCAGTTCTTTTTCCCAGGATTCCGGTTTTACATAGCAAGGATGAAGCCCCATCATTGAAAAAATCTGTCCCGAATATTCTGTTTCCAATTGCAACATTTTCTCGTGGGATTCTGAATCTATAGCGGGAAGATAAAATTCTGTGATTCCTTTATCTAAAGCTCTTTGGATAGCTTCTTTTCTATCTTCATCAAATTCTTCTGCGTATAAATGGGTATGTGTATCAATCATTTTATTTATAATTTCAATAGATCTTCGTAAGGATTTTCAAGTCCCAGTAACATTCCGAAAGCAGGTTCTGTCTTTATTCCCTGTTTTTTAAGCTCTATTATTTTCTGTTTAAATTCTTCTCCTTTTTCCTGTAATATTTTGTGTTCAGCAATCATGTGTCGATAAGCATTCTGTTCTGTAGAAACTTTGTTTTGTCCGAAAATTTCAATAGGAAATTCTTCCAGTGTAAAATTTAAAACAATGCTTTTTTCTCCGTTTACCATGATCTTTTCAACTAAAACGTCTACATCAGTGGATATAAACGTAGAGAGTATAATTTCTTCCAAAAATTCCTTTTCAAACCTCAGATCTACTTCACAAATAATATCTAAATCACTGCTTTCGATATCAATCTCAATTGGAATAGTACCTGCCAGTACCGGAGAATAATTACTTAGTTTTTCAAAAATATTATAGTCAGTAAGAACTTTGTAAGCGCTTCTTTGCCTTTCGTTTCCATCTCTCAGATAATCAATTTTGGTGAAATCAGGCATTTAAAATATTTTATGTTTTACTTTTTTGCGTTGTAAGTCAATTCTCTGCTCTAATTTTTCTCTGAATTCAATAAATCTCGGATCTTTTGTATCATTGGTTCTATGTTCCAACGCCCTCATAATCTTAAAATTTTCTTTAATGAATCCCTTTGTTTCTTCCGAAAAATAAGAGTCTCCAAACTTATCAAAAATATAATTAACCGCTTGAGTACTCGGATGAATCATATCTTCTTTATAGAAACGATAATCCCTCAAGTCATCCATCAAAATCTCATAAACAGGCAGATAATGACAGTCTTCAAATAGAGAAATAGATTCGTGAATAGCCGTAATTAACTTAGATTTGCTCAATTGATTCTCAACCATTCCATCTTTGGTATGCCTTACCGGAGAAACAGAGAATAAAATCTGAACTCCTTCTTTGCAGATATCTTTAAGCTCCAGAATGGTATTGTAAATAGAACCTGTAAGTTCCTGATGGGACAACAGCCTCTTCTCAAAGAATTTCTGCGGAATCTTATGGCAGTTAGCCACCAATTTCTGCTTCGGAAGGAACTCATAGATGAAAGAAGATCCGTACGTAATAATGATCCAGTCTGCTTCCTGAAGAAAGGCATTTCCTGCTTCAATAGAGCTATTGATTTTATCCAATGTCTGGTGAATATATCTCGTATCAAAACTTGTATGATGATCTAATGAGAGATATTCTTCATTATAGGTAATCAGTTCTTCTTCCACATAGAACTCCGAATCATGGAGTCTTTTTACCGCATTATTGATGGAAAAGGAATTAAAAATCGTCCCAAAAGGATTATTGAGGGTCTGAAGCTGGCCATCTTTCAGGAGTTCAGTCATTTCAGAGGCAAAGCAGGAACCTATTGAAAATATTCGATCTTCAATTTCTATCTTTTTCTCAGATTGCGGGATATCTACTTCTGTTCTGAACTTCATTGTCAAGATATTAGGTGGCAGGTAATAGGTTGCAGGTCACTCTGCTGCCTACTACCTATCATCTGCAACCTTATTTTAGCTTTCTCTTCTTAATAAATAATTAGCCAGCTCAATAAACGGCTTTTTCTTTTCGTCAGGAATATCAATTTTCTGAAGATAGCTCTGACCGATTTCGTTATGCTTTTCGATCAAACGAAGTGCTTTTTCATCCACTTTTGTTCTTCTGAAGATCTTTTCAACACCATAGATCTTATCAATATTATCAGTTTTTTTAGAATACCAATAATCCAATTCTTTTCTTTCCTCCTCTGTAGCATGTTCTTTTGCCATCAGGTATAGAACTGTTTTCTTATTCTCGTAGATATCTCCGGCATGTTTTTTACCAAACTGCGCCTGATCTCCAAATACATCAAGATAATCATCCATAATCTGGAATGCAATTCCGATGTGCTTTCCGAAGTTGAAAATTGCTTTTGCATCTTTAAAATCAGCTTTTGCAATTAAGGCTCCGATCTCAAAAGAAGAAGCACTTAGCACTCCTGTTTTGTAGGTAATCATTCTGATATAATCATCAAAAGTTACATTCTCCTGAGTTTCGAAATTAATATCATACTGCTGCCCTTCACATAAAAGAAGTCCAGTATGGGTAAAGATTCTGATACAAGCCTTGAAAATTTCGGGTTCAAGATCTTCAAAGAATTTATATGCTTTAAGCATTAATCCGTCTCCTGAAAGAATTCCAACATTAATCCCGTGTAAAGTATGGATCGTAGGCTTATTTCTTCTTAATGGAGCCTCGTCCATAATATCATCATGGATCAGGGTGAAGTTATGGAAAAACTCGATAGCCAAAGCTGGTTTTATAGCCTGTTTCAGGTCTCCGCCAAACAGATCACAAGCCATCAGTACCATAATGGGACGAAGACGTTTTCCACCGTGGGAAATAATGTAGTTCATCGGCTCATACAGCTCTGTAGGCTTATCTTTAAAAGTATACTTATTGATGGCGTCGCCAACAATCTGCTGATATCTGTCTAAAAATTCCATAAAATCTTATAATTTGAACAAAAATACAATTTTCAAGGCTTTAAAAAACAAAAAACTTTGCCCAAATGGACAAAGTTTATATGATAATTGTGATTTTTATCTTAAGAGAATAAAGAAACTATAAGATAAGTTATTCCAGCGACCAATGCTGAGATAGGAATGGTTAATATCCAAGCCCAAAGTAAGCTTACCGTGATTCCCCATCTTACTGCGGAAATTCTTTTCGTTAATCCTACCCCAATGATAGAACCTGTAATAGTGTGTGTTGTTGATACAGGAATTGAAAGATGTTCTGTAATGAATAACGTAATGGCACCAGCAGTTTCTGCACTTACCCCTTCTAATGGAGTTACTTTAGTAATTTTTGTACCCATTGTTTTGATAATCTTCCAACCTCCGCTCATAGTACCTAAAGCGATTGCTAAAAACGACACCAATGGAACCCATAAATAATGCTGAGCAAAATAATTAAAACGTTCTCCAGAAGCAATATTTACATATAAAGGATCATTAATCATATCTACATGATAGAAAATTATTGCAGCTCCAATAATACCCATAACTTTCTGAGCATCATTTAATCCGTGCGTTAAACTGAACAATGCTGAAGATGCCAACTGCAATCTCTTAAATGATTGATCCGCCTTGTGTGGATTTGATTTTTTATAAAGATGAACAATAATGAGCGTAATGATTATTGAAATTAACATCCCGATAAAAGGAGCTAAGAAAATAAACAAGAAGATAGGGATTACTTTATCAAACTTTACAACACTTTGATGTGTAACCTGAATGAAAGACTCTTTAAGGGTCTCCCAGACACCCAGATCTGGCTGTGCTGCTACTACATTATGATAATCCATCATAAAGGCGTGCATCAATGCAGCTCCTAAAAACCCTCCAATCAGTGTATGTGAAGACGAAGAAGGAATTCCAAACCACCATGTCAAAAGATTCCAGGCAATGGCCGCAACCAAACCTGAAAATATGACTTCTAGATTGATAAAATTCTCATTAACTGTTTTGGCAATTGTATTACCAATTTTGAATTCTCCAATAACATAGGCAGCCAAGAAAAAAGCTGCAAAGTTCCAAAGCGCTGCCCAAAGTACAGCCTGGAATGGAGTTAAAACTTTTGTAGACACGATAGTTGCAATCGAGTTGGCCGCATCATGAAATCCATTGATATAATCAAAGATTAATGCCAACGCAATAATAACTACAAGTAAAATCGGAAATTCCATTTTTTGCTATGTATTGTTATCTTTTAGGCGTATTTAATCATGATGTTCTCAATTGTATTGGCAACATCTTCTGCTTTATCCGTTACGATTTCAAGATAGTTCAATACCGATGAAACTTTAATAATATTGATGGCATCATTAGTTTCGAATAAATCTACCATTGAGTTAGAAAGCAAATCATCTGCAATATTTTCAATAGAGTTTACTTTAATACAAGCTTCCTTCACCTGCTCCATATTCTTGAACCCTTTAAGATTCTTCATTGCATTCTGAATTTCAAGACATGCTTTGTGGATCAATAGAGAGAAATCTGAATAAGCTTTCATCTCAGGAGATTTGTATAAGAAGATATATTTTGTAGATGCGTAGATATAATCTGCAATATCATCTAATCCTGTTGCCAATGTGTGAATATCTTCACGGTCAAAAGGAGTAATGAAGTTTTTTCCTAGTTCTACGAAGATTTCGTGAGTAAGCTCGTCATTCTTATGTTCGTAATCACTCATTTTTTTCAACATTGAATCGTCATTAAGATCGAAATCCTTGATTCCAGCGTTGAATTCCTCAGACATTGCAACTAGGTTTTCAGTTACCTTCTCGAAAAGTACAAAGAAGATTTTATCTTTTGGTTGAAAAGCGTGGAAAATATTACCAATTCCCATTTTTTAGTATTTATAATTCGAGTGCAAATTTCTTAAAAAAGGACCGCCCATGAAACTATATAACATTAAGTTTTGTTAACATTCGCTTACCTCCTGATTACCAAATAAAAAAACCGACATTACTGCCGGTTTTATAGGGTATAAAAAAGAGATTAGTTAGCTACTTCCGCTCTCATATCTTTTCCTTTAAATTTCATCGATTGAATATTGCTCAAGACATTGTCTCTATACGATTTTTCAACTTCGAAGAAAGAAAATTTCTCTAAAATTTCGATATCACCGATTTCAGCTCTTTTCTTGCTCTTACCATCAGCAGTAGCTTTATTGATAATATCTAAAACATCAAGCTTCTTCAAGTGGTCTTTTTTACCAAGGTTGAAGAAGAATCTAACCATGTTTTCATCCTTTCTTCTTGGTTTTCCACCACGATCTCGGTCTCTACCGCGATCTCGGTCTCTGCTGTCTCTATCTCTTCCTCTATCTCGGTCTCTATCACGTCCACGGTCTCTTCTTGAGAAATCATCATCTCTGTTGCTCAACTTCTGCTCAACAAGATCGTGTTTGTCTTTGTAATATAAAGCAAGATCTTTCAATTGGAACTGTAACAACTTGTGTACCAATTCTTCTTTTGTAAATTTGCTTAAATCTGGAATTAAGCTATCATCAAATTCGAAAAGATCTTCGTGCTCCGTGAATAGTTTTTCGAAAACACCACCAACCTGAGCCTTGATAATCTGGTCTCCTGTAGGAATGAATTTTTCGTTAATTTCAATTTTAGTAGCAGATTTAATTTGTTTCAATTTTCTGCTTTCTTCAGGCTTAATTAAAGCCATAGAAATACCATCTTTACCCGCTCTACCTGTTCTTCCACTTCTGTGAACGAATACTTCAGGATCATCAGGTAAAGAGAAGTGGATAACGTGAGTCAGAGAGTTTACATCTAAACCTCTTGCTGCAACGTCTGTTGCTACAAGGATATCAATGTTTTTCAATCTGAATTTCTTCATTACCGTATCTCTCTGCGCTTGAGAAAGGTCTCCGTGAAGAGCATCAGCCGCATAACCGTTCTGCATTAAGAAATCTGCAACCTCCTGAGTCTCCATTCTTGTTCTACAGAAAATAATGGAATACTGGTTAGGATTGGCATCAATTAATCTTTTTAATGCTTCTTTTTTCTGACGATATCCTACCACATAATATTCGTGAGTAATGTTCTTCTTCACTTCGTTGATAGAACCTACTGAAATACGGTGTGGCTTTGTAAGATAGTTTTTGGAAATTCTTTCCACTTCTTTATTCATCGTAGCCGAGAATAAGAAAGTTTGTTTTGTTTCCGGAGTTTCTCTTAGAATGGTTTCCAATTCATCCTTGAATCCCATTGAAAGCATTTCATCAGCTTCGTCTAATACTAACCAATGAATCGCAGAAAAATCTAAGGCTTTTCGGTTGATAAGGTCAATTACCCTACCTGGAGTTCCCACGATAATTTGTGGCTTCTCTTTTAAAGATCTCATCTGATCTACAATACTACTTCCACCATAAACCGCAGTAGTTTTGATGTCCATGTATTTAGAGTAATTCTTTATGTCTTTAGAAATCTGAAGACATAATTCCCGTGTCGGACAAAGCACCAATAATTGGATTTTGCGACTCGTATCGTCAATCATATCCAAAATCGGAAGCGAAAACGCTGCTGTTTTGCC